>WRKH01000296.1 GCA_009778175.1 Turicibacter sp. | reverse complement strand
GTCTGGGGGCGCGCCCCCAGCGGGGTCAAGGGGCAGAGCCCCTTGCGGGTCTGGGCAGAGCCCAGCGGGGTGTGGGGCAGAGCCCCACGGTTTTAAATATTTTCAGTAGGAGGATGGGCGTATGA
The DNA here is from genome assembly GCA_009778175.1 of Turicibacter sp. Taxonomy (GTDB): domain Bacteria; phylum Bacillota; class Clostridia; order Lachnospirales; family WQUN01; genus WRKH01. The sequence goes on along the minus strand of WRKH01000296.1, from coordinate 16,473 downwards.
CAGCCAATATAAACGAATTGATGAAAATTGTGGAGGGTTCTCATGGGAATCCGCATAATATTTTGGGTAGGCATGGGAGTGTTGTGCGGGTGTTTAATCCCGAAGCCGCTGCCGTATCCATTTTTGAGTTGGAGAATCCCGAAAAAATCAGGGAAATGACTAAATTGCACGATTCTGGGTTCTTTGAGGTGGAATGGTCTGACGGGGAGTATATGCTCGATTTTCAAACTCATTCGGGCGAAAATTGGCAAACTCGCGACCCTTACTCTTTTGAACCCGTACTGACCGATTTGGATTTGCATCTGTTCGGCAACGGCACCCATTATGAAATCTACAATAAATTAGGTGCTCATGTACGAACAATCAACGGTGTGAAAGGTGTTCTGTTCGCCGTATGGGCTCCGAACGCCAATCGGGTCAGCGTTGTCGGCGATTTTAATAACTGGCACGGACTGCGGCATCCTATGCGAATATTGCAACATTCGGGCGTGTGGGAACTGTTCGTCCCCTCACTTGATTTGGGCGATAAATACAAATTTGAAGTGAAATCGATAAACGGCGATATTCAGCTAAAAACCGACCCTTATAGCAGCTATAACGAAATCCGACCCGCCACGGCTTCCATTGTTTACGACATCGAGGACTACAACTGGCAGGACGAGGCTTGGATTAAAAAACGGGCGAAAAAAGACCCTATCGTTGGGGCTATCAACATCTACGAACTGCATCTCGGTTCGTGGCAGCGTAAGGGCGACAACGAGTTTTTGACCTATACGGAACTCCGCCACCAACTCGTGCCTTATGTCAAGAAAATGGGCTATACGCACGTGGAATTTATGCCGATTATGGAATATCCGTTCGACGGCTCGTGGGGCTATCAGGTAACGGGCTATTTTGCCCCGACCAGCCGCTACGGCACACCCGCCGAATTTATGGCACTCGTGGATGCATTCCACCAGAACGGCATCGGTGTTTTAATGGATTGGGTACCTGCCCATTTCCCCAAAGATGCCCACGGACTGGCGAATTTTGACGGCACGGCACTTTACGAACACCAAGACCCCCGCCTGGGCGAACATCCCGATTGGGGAACGCTCATTTTCAACTACGGGCGAAAAGAGGTAATGAATTTCCTCATTGCAAACGCACTCTTTTGGATTGAAAAATACCACCTAGACGGCTTGCGGGTCGATGCGGTGGCTTCCATGCTCTATCTCGATTATGGCAAACGCTCCGATCAAGCCGTTACAAACCAATACGGCGGCCGTGAAAATCACGAGGCGGTCGAATTTATCAAGCACATGAATTCCATTATCAGCGAGCGTTGCCCTGGAATCCTTATGACGGCAGAAGAATCCACCGAATGGGCAGGCGTAACAAAGCCCGCCTCCGAAGACGGCTTAGGATTCAACCTCAAGTGGAACATGGGCTGGATGAACGATTTTCTAAGTTACATGAACGAGGACAGCGTCCACCGCAAGTATCATCACAACAAACTGACTTTTGCCATGATGTACAATCACAGCGAGAATTTTATGCTCGTCCTTTCCCACGATGAGGTAGTCCACGGCAAGGGCTCACTCGTGAACAAAATGCCAGGCGACACATGGCAAAAAATGGCAAATTTGCGGGCGGCTCTGATGTTTATGATGGGGCATCCTGGCAAAAAACTCCTGTTTATGGGCGGCGAGCTTGCACAATTCGAGGAATGGAGCGAGGCAAAAGCCCTCAACTGGTTTCTTTTAGACGAGTTTGAGCATCATCGCCAGATACAAAATTTCGTCCGAGACATAAACAAGCTCTACCTAAAGGAAAAGCCATTTTGGCACAACGAAGATCAGGGTTACGGCGGCGGGTTCGAGTGGATTAACCCCAACGATGCCGAGCATAGTATACTCACATTCTTCCGCCGAGCGCCCAAAACTTACCGCAACAAGCAAGTAAAGAACGACGACGGCACGGACGCACAGGATATTTTAGTCTTTGTCTGCAATTTCACGCCCGTCCCATGGTTACAGCACCGAGTGGGCGTACCCATAGCGGGCAATTACGCCGAAATCATCTCCACCGACGACTCAAAATACGGCGGCAGCGGCATAATGAACACCGCCCCTCGCCATTCCGACGATATAGAATGGGACGGCCGCCCACATAGCGTAGAAATAGCCGTCCCACCGCTAGGCGTAAGCGTTTTAAAACTGCAATAAATTTGGCGATACCGTTTCGTAGGGGCGGGTGCTATCTGTCCCTGCGAAACGCTAAAAATTTGAAAAGAATACTAGCCGAAATCCCACAAGCTTTAGCTTGTGGGTCAAGGCGGAAACTTTTTTAGGCAAGCCCTTGACAAGATAACCAAAACTAATTATAATAATATTATTAAGAAATGGCTACGAGGAACTGCCGTTTAGCGAATGCTACTTACAGGAAAAGACCTCGACTTATGCCGTTACTAAATAAATGTAAAACAGTAAAGTATATGCCGTTGTGGGTAAAATCCTACCCAGTGTAAAATACGCAGGTGCTAAAATCCTTCGCTGGTAACAGCAAGGTTGCCGAACGAAACAAAAGTTTTTCGTTTTGGTACGGGAACTACACGCACCTTATCCACGTTAATTAGATTTAATGCGGAACTAGCTGTTTAGCAGACTAGCACTCTGAGTTATTTCTGTATAGTGGAAAGGAACTCCATTCCCCTAAAGGGAATATGTGTCAAGATGGGCTTACTGCCCATTTTGGTGCGTTGGAAGCCCACTAGCTTTAGCTGGCGGGAGAGTTCACTATGTGTAATTAATTGAGGTGAATGTATGGTTTTTCAATATGAAACGAACGGAGTATGTGCGAAACGGATTGATGTAGATGTAACCGCCGAGAAGATTTCGTCGATAACTTTTATAGGCGGGTGCAATGGTAGTTTGAAGGCTATTGCTAAGTTGGTGGAGGGGATGTCGCCGCAGGCTGCGATTGAGAAACTTTCGGGCATAACTTGCGGCGATCGTGCTACTTCCTGCTCTGACCAGCTTTCGAAGGCTTTAGTTGCTTGGCAAGCGAGCAGTTAGGATTTTAGGATGCTTTTTGCTTGTATATCAAAAACTAGGCTGTTGCAAAATTATAGTGCGGCAAATCTTGAAAAACGGGCGGTTGCTATCCGCCCGTTTTTAAGCTCGTAATATTTTACGAACGCTTTCATGTCGATATAATGTAGCTCTACCGCTCACCCGCCATAAACAGCAATTTAAAAGCGAAATCCACCCTCAAATCCACCAATTCGCTTAAAATAGAGCGAGTTATCTTTATTTTTTCGTGTTTGACAGTAACACCACCTTTTTTATTTTCAACAAACTCCCTGCCCTGAAAAAAACTGCAACAATCTACCCTGAAAAGCCTTTTCACGCACCTCGATATTTTCCACAGTAAAATCATCAAGACTGGTCAATTCCCGAACGTCCGCTATACGAGACTCTCCATATCGCTCTTTTTTTCTGCCAAAATAGCCGTTTCCTGCCTGAATATTCAGTTTGCGTTCAAATATAACCTTATTACCGAATTTTTCCAAATATTCTGCCGCTTGTTTCTGTGTCCAGCCGTTGTAGTTGGTATTCTGCCATTTGCGGGGCAAAATATGCTCTACTTGAAAATCCTTGGGCAAAACTGCCGTTTGCTTAGGGTTTAGATAGGCGTGTAGCAACAAGAGCGGTTTCGCCATTTTTGCGGAAGAATAAAACTTCTCCTCGTCAATTTGGAATTTCACACCTGCCCAAAAGTCGGCGTTTTTGTGTATTGCTATGCAAGCGTTAAAAATATCCATTTTAACTTGATTAACCGTAGGTGCAACAAGAAATTTCGCAAACATGAACGCCGTTACTTTTTTCAGCAACTCCGTAAATTCGTGCTCAAAATTTTCGGCTTGACAATTCCTCATAAAATACACGCTTATCACATATTTCCAATATTCGTTGGGATAGTAAGCGAGACAATTTATAAATTTGCGAGATTCGTCCGATATGGTATAGCTTTCATCAGGCTTGCTGCCAGTGTTCAGGCACAGCCAAAAATCCGCCAATTTGCTTAAATCTTCCATTATGTTTTCGTTCGCAAGAATCACATAATTTTTTTCGGCGTAAAAGCGGCGCAGGGCGATTTCTTTGCTGTTGTCTTGCTTTTTGGCTCGTATTATATGCGAGTAATATCTGAAAATATCGTTGATTTTAATCCCTGCCGAAACGCAAACCTGGTTTAATTCTTTCCATTGTTCGGTAAAATCCTTGCGGGCTTGCTCCGTTGGCTGATTTTTGTAAATTTGAGCCTTGAAAATATCGGAATCATCAAGAGGCATACCACGGTCGTTTAACGTGGAAAAAATCGTCAGTGCCGTTTCTTGCGAGTTGCAGTTTATGGGCAAAATGATACATTTATCCAAAAATGTTACGCACAAATCCTTCCACTGCATCGGATTTTGCTCGGCGTATTCGTCGCAAGCCTTTTGGAAATACGCAAAATTGAGGTTGTAATTATTTTTGAGATCGCCGTAACAGTCGCCATTTGCAAGTATTTTGTGGAATATCGTGTTTTCGTCCTCCGTTGCCACATAGGAATTTATGCGAATATTAGCCATATCTTTGATTTCCTTGGTTTTGCGGTCTATATCCCAAATACAAGGCTCAATATCCGTTTTTAAGCCGACCACTTCCTTATCCGATTGCGGCATATTTTCCAATTTGCTGTAAAACGCACGTAAAATCAGCAATAGCGTTGTTATACGCTGCTGTCCGTCAATTACCTCTTGGTTGCCACCTTCGCCGTCATTGGAAACGATTGTACCCAAAAAATACTCCGCATCCTCGCTTTCCTCCGATTCCAGAAAATTGATAACATCTTGCCACAGGGTTTCACATTTTTCCACGTCCCAAGAATACGAGCGTTGAAAGTTTGGTACTACAAATTTTTTGCCCTGCATTTCTGAAAATAGCTTGCCGACTGGTATTTTATGTACGCTTAGCTCTGGCATTAAAAATCCCTCATTCCTGTAAAATTTAGATGGCAGGGCAGAGCGGTCTGCATTACGTTACTCTGCATTTTCTGCTCATTATAGCATAAATCGTGGCAAACTGCAAGGGTTTGGTAATATTAAAAACGAGCGGATCAAGGGGTTCGCCCCTTGCGGGGTGTGGGGCAGAGTCCCACGGTTTTATGATACGATCCGAGTGAGTATATTAGGAATTTGCCACGAGACGACAAAAATATTTGACATATTTTTTTTTATGCTGTATAATTCTAGGGTAGTCGAGAAAGAAGTGGCTATTTGCGAGATGTGGCAGTAATCTACACATTCGTCGGCAGTAAAGACGGCTAGCTAACGAATGGCTAGGGGCTTGGTGCAAAGAAGGAGGATTTATAATGAAACTTGTAATGGCTATAGTACATGATGAAGATGCTTTCCATATGCTAGATTTGCTTATAGAAAAACGCTTTAGCGTAACCAAATTGGCAAGCACTGGAGGTTTTTTGCGTGCGGGTACTACAACGCTTATAAGCGGCGTGGAGGAAGAGCGTTTGGATGAATTGATAGAGATTATCGAAACCAAATGCAAGAGCCGCAAACAAATGACATCCGTAAACGCAACGCATATGAGCGTAACGGAGAGCTTTGTGCCATACCCCGTGGAAGTTACGGTCGGGGGCGCGGTAATCTTTATACTCAATGTTGAAGAATTCAAAAAGGTATAACACATGGAGTTAAAAATATCTGAAATACTGGCGGCTCGATTTAGTGAGGTTGACAGAGTACCCGAAAAATCTACCAATAGGGATTTTAGCTTTGTGCTTAACAAATTAAGCAGCGAAACCTTGGCGGCTAGGCTAAATAGCCTTATCGGCGATATTTTTGATATGGGTAAAAAAATTACCCGCCATATGGATATAGGCGATTTAAAGGAATACCGCCGTTTGGTAACAGACTTCTTAAACGAAGTTGTTACCAACTCACATGAGTTTAGCAGAGAGAACTTTTTAGACAGGCGCGGACGGCATAGGGTATACGGCATTGTCCGCATGGTAAACAAAGATTTGGACGATTTGGCACAGGAATTGTTAAAAGCGGAAAAGGACCCTTTAGGTATTTTAGAGAAAATAAACGACATTCAGGGAATGTTGTTGGATATTATGATTTGATAGCGGGCGAATTGCCGAAGGGTGGTTTTCGGCTTGTTCGGATGCCAGAAGACGATGTTTTAAAGAGATAAATTTGAGGATATTAATGACAGAATCACGAATTTTGAACCGCCTACAAAATGTCAGACATAGTCATGCGTATATATTAGTTGGCGAAAACACCACGATTTTACGCCATTTTGCTAAGGCTCTGCAGTGCGAACAATCCCCAAATGAGTTTCGGCAACTGAAACCTTGCGGGGCTTGCTTATCGTGTAAAGTGTTTGAAAGCGGCAATCATCCCGATGTAATCTACATAAAACCCACTAAAACAAAGGCGATAGGGGTGGACGATGTGAGAAATCAAATTGTTTTACCCATGAGCGAAAAACCTTTTCGTTATCGTTACAAGATTTTTATAGTGGATACGGAGATGACCCATCAAGCACAAAATTCACTATTAAAGACTATAGAAGAGCCAGCATCATATGGCATTTTCTTGTTTTTGACCAAAAGCGAAGATTTATTTTTGCCAACGGTGCGGTCGCGCTGTGTGTTGCTTAAGCTAGACGACACTCAAAGCCCCCTGAACACCGAAACGACTGATGAACACGCTGGTTTTAGGCAGTTCGCAAAACGAGTGGCGGCAACAGAATTAGATATAGTTTCCGTATACAAACTGTGTGCGGAATTCGATAATTTTAAGGATTCCGCACAGATTGTTTTGGAATTTGTTTACGATGAATTAAAGCTGCTAGGACGGCTCGCCCCGCTAGAATGTGTAATTTCGACTAAAAAAGCATTAATGCAAAACGGTAATTTCCAAATGACAATAGAGACTATGCTACTAAAAATGATAGCAAAATAGCCAAAAAATGAGCGGGTCAAGGGGCGCGCCCCTTGCGGGGTCTGGGGCTGGCCCCAGCGGGGTGTGGGGGCGACTGGTGTCCAGTGGACACCGTTTAGGCGTTGCGAGTAGCACCAGAGCCCCACGATTTTAAGGCAGGTATAGAATGGATGACAGAAGATGGAAGTAGTAGGAGTGCGATTTCGTAAGGTTGGGAAAGTGTATTATTTTAACCCTTGTGGTAGAAATTTGGCTGTAGATACACCAGTTATAGTCGAGACAGTGCGTGGAATGGAGTTTGGTATAATCGCAATACCCAACCGTAATATAAATAATCTGCCGATAGCTGTAAAACCCATTTTGAGGATAGCCACGGCGGAAGACCTAGAAAAAGAGGAGCAAAATAAGGAAAAAGAGCAGGAAGCTATGGGAATCTGTGCGACAACCATAAAGGAGTACGGCTTGGAAATGCGTCTTGTAGATGTGGAGATAACTTTTGACCTAAATAAGGTTATCTTCTATTTTACAGCAGAGGGTCGTGTGGATTTTCGAGAGCTTGTTAAAGGTCTAGCACTTATTTTCCGTATGCGTATCGAGCTTAGGCAGATAGGTGTACGAGACGAGGCAAAACTTATTGGCGGCATGGGCATTTGCGGCTGTTCATTGTGTTGCTCCACTTTCCTAGAAGAATTTCATCCCGTATCATTAAAAATGGCTAAAGAACAAGGTCTGTCCCTTAATCCAACTAAAATTTCTGGCGCTTGCGGGCGGCTCATGTGTTGCCTGAAATACGAAGAAGAAACATATGCTCAGCTGGGTAAAAATATGCCCTCAATAGGTAGTTGTGTAAGAACTCCCGATGGCGACGGCGAAGTTGTATCCCTAAACATTCTAAGGCAAACGGCAAAGGTCAAAATGGACAAAAATTTTAAGCTAGATACACCTGTAATTGAATCGTACGAAATAACCGAGATAGAGGTGTTAAAATCCTGTGGCAAATGCACAAAAAATGCGAAAAAATCTGGCACTTCCGCATGAACGAATAGACTATTTGGGCGATGGCATAATCGACTGGAATTCCAATCCAGCAGTTGAATACCACATAATTCAAGATCCTGTTGGTTTTTGCTTTGGTATAGATGCTGTGTGCCTTGCTGATTTTGCTACTATTAGGGATAACGAGGTTGTTTTGGATATTGGCTGCGGCAGCGGGATAATACCTATTTTACTATATGCTAAAACCCAGCAATTAAAGCAGATTAACCACTTTACAGGGCTAGAGATAGTGCCTCAAATGGCGGATATGGCTAGACGCAGCGTACAAATGAATAATCTATGCGAGCATATAACCATAGATTGCGGAGATATAAAAGAAAACCCGTACAAACCCAATCAATTTGACGTAATAACGGTAAACCCACCCTATATAAACGGCGGTATACACAATCAAAATGAAATTAAAAGGATAGCCCGCCATGAAATAACCTGCACCCTAGACGATATTCTAAAGGCAAGTAGGGCATTGCTAAAAACAACGGGGAGACTCTATATGATACACCGACCTAACAGGCTAGTAGATGTATTTTACTCCATGCGTAAAAGCAAATTAGAGCCAAAAACCATGCAATTCATACATTCAAAATTGGAATCGAGCCCAAATTTGGTCTTGATAGAGGCGATATATTCAGGCAAGCCCATGCTCAAGATATTGCCGCCACTTGTTAAAAATAGAACATTTTAAGATTCCCACATACTGATTTGAGATTTAGACGGACTCGCAATTATTACAATATTGTAACAATGTTGGTTTCTGTTGATTGATATGTTAAAATTAGGAATTATAGAGTTTTTTTACTTTGCAAGATCGAAATATTACAAACATATTACATTTTTAGCGAATTCGGGAAGGTATATATATGCGTATAATTGATTTAAGAAGTGATACAGTAACCCAACCCACACTTGAAATGAGAGAAGCTATGGCAAAAGCAGACGTGGGAGACGACGTATATGGCGATGATCCAACGGTAAACCGTTTGGAGGCTTTGGCAGCTGATATTTTGCAAAAAGATGCGGCACTATTTGTCCCAAGTGGTACTTTTGGTAATCAAGTTGCCCTATTAACCCATTGCAACAGGGGCGATGAAGTAATTTTGGGGGAAGATTGTCATATAATCCAGCATGAAACGGGAGCAGCGGGCATTATTTCGGGTGTGCAGTTGCGTACTGTGCCAAGCTCTTTAAATCGCATACCAGGTTGGATTTTACCTGAGGAAATAGAGGCACGTATACGTAAGGCAGAGAACATTCACTATCCCAAGACCACTCTAATTTGTTTAGAAAACGCCCATTCAAGTGGCTGTGTGCTGCCTCTTGAATATATGGAATCGGTACAGGAGATAGCGAAATTCTACAAAATACCCATTCATCTGGATGGCGCACGTATCTTTAATGCGGCGGAATATTTAGGGCTGTCGCCCGATAGGCTGGCAGCCACAGCCGATAGCATCATGTTCTGTCTTTCTAAAGGGCTTGCGGCACCAGCGGGTTCTATCCTTGCGGGAAGTAAGCTATTCATTGAAAAAGCTCGCAAAAATCGTAAACTAATGGGCGGTGCTATGCGGCAGAGCGGAATTTTGGCGGCGGCGGGCATTATTTCTCTTACAAATATGCGGGAACGGCTAAAAGACGATCACAAAAACGCTCGTTTGCTTGGAAAATGGCTTAATCGCATAGAAGGGATAGTTGTTTCCACTAAACGGATACACACCAACATAGTGTTTTGTTCGATAGATTTCAAGCCGCCGCTCAATCCTAATGTATTTGTGGAGCGAATGAAGCAATCGGGCATTTTAATCAATCCGCCCGAAGAAACAATGCGTTTTGTAACCCACAAAGACATAAGAGAAACCGATATAAGACGAACAGTAGAAGTAATAGACGATATTCTAAGCAAAGATTTTTGGTAACTAAAAATGAGCGGGTCAAGGGGTGTGCCCCTTGCACGGTTTTAAGCATAAAAAAGGAGTGGTTTGCGTGCCGCCTGGCAGTACGGGGGATTTTATTTTAGCATTTTTACTTATTTTGATGTCGGCTTTCTTTTCCATGTCGGAAACGGCTCTTACGGCACTTAATAAATACAAAATTAAATCTTTGTCGGAAGTGGGACAAAAACGGGCAAAACAGGTCGAACGGGTTGTGGAAAATAAGGATAAGCTGCTTAGCTCTATCCTAATTGGCAATAATCTGTCGAATATCGCACTGGGTTCAATTGCCACCACTTTGGCTATGTCCATTTCGGGCAATGCCACTAGTATATTGATTGCCACGGGTACGGCAACTTTGTTTTTGCTTATTTTTGGGGAAATAACGCCAAAAAGGATCGCTTTGGAATATCCTGAAAAAATTTCCATGTTGGTGGCAAAACCGCTGTCGCTTTTGATGCTGGTGCTTTCGCCCATTGCTAGTATGCTGAATTTTGTGATTTCTATGGCACTTAAACCGCTTGGTTTTTCCGTGGGCGAAAAGGAAAGCGGCATCACCGAGGACGAGCTGAAAATCATGCTGGAAGTCGGCTTTGAAGAGGGCGTTATCGAAAGCGACGAACGCAAGATGATCGACAATGTTATGGAATTTGACGATGTTTATGCGAAGGATATTATGACACCTCGGACGGATATGATTGTTATTGACGTGGGATTTACGTATTATGAGACGTTGGGCGTTTTTACCGAGGCTAGAATGTCGAGATTGCCCGTCTGCGATGACAGCATTGACAATATCGTGGGGGTTTTGCATATAAAGGATTTTGTATGTGCTGCGAGCGAGGGTTTTAGCGTATCGGAGCATATGAGGGAAGTTTTTTTCACATTGGAACAGAAGAGGACAAGGGAGCTTTTTAAGGAAATGCGGAAAGGCAGCTCGTCTTTGGCGATTGTCCTGGACGAATACGGCGGGACGGCGGGCTTGTTGTCTATCGAGGATATAATTGAAGAAATAGTAGGGGAAATTTTCGACGAACATGACGATGCTCGTAACCATGAGATTGAACTGGTATCAGATGGCGAGTATATCGTGAGCGGAATTGTTAAAATAGATGATTTTAACGAAGTTGTCGAACAGGAGATGCTGGCTTCGGAGGAATACGAATCGATTGGCGGATATGTGATGGGCTTGGTGGGCGGCGTGCCTGAAGCTGGGTTGGAAGTGGTTGATACGGTTGGCAAAACGACAATTACTTTTACCGTGCTGGAAGTGCAACGGAATCGGATTGAGCGGTTGAATGTGCGGTTTGTTGAGGCAAGTGAGGAAAACGAGGAAGCTAATCCGTAAAAATTTCGTTAGCTAAAGCGAAAAAAAGAAGCAAAAAAGATGCGGGTCTGGGGGCGCGCCCCCAGCGGGGTCAAGGGGCAGAGCCCCTTGCGGGGTTTGGGGCAGAGCCCCAAGGTCTTGGAGGGTTAGAAATTTTGAAATCGTGGTTGGTTAGATTTTTTAAGGGGTTTTTTATGGGCGGAGCGTTTGTTGTGCCTGGAGTTAGCGGTGGTGCTCTGGCTGCTATATTTGGTCTTTATGAGCGGATAATTTTGTTTTTGGCAGGAATTACTCGGGATTTTAATGTTAAGAGGATTTTTTTTGATGGACTTTTCTTTGTTCCCGTCGGTATAGGCGGCGGTATTGGACTCTTTGCCTTTGCAGTAGCGTTTAGCTTTGTGTTTGAAGTGGCAGAAACACAAATTATATGGCTGTTTATTGGCTTTATTGCAGGAACTCTGCCCACATTATGGAAACAAGCAGGGCAAAATGGGCGTGGACGCAAGGAAATATCAGGGCTTGTGATTGCAACAGTCGGTGGCGTTGCAGCCCTATTGTTTGTGGAAAATTTTAGTGGTGCGATTGCACTTAATACTTTTACATGGCTTATGGCAGGTGCGATAATGTCCTTTGGTATGATTATCCCTGGGCTTAGCTCAACGAGCCTACTGATTTTTTTGGATATGTACCACCCTATGACAATCGCTATATCTAGTTTCGATTTTGCGGTGCTGATTCCGTTGGGGCTAGGCTGTGTGGCTGCCTTTTTTGCATTTTCTAGGTTGATTGCAATTATAATAGAGGCGGCATATGGTGTGTTTTTTCATGTGATTATCGGGCTTGTTGTGGCATCTACATTGTTTATTATCCCGACCGATTATGATTACATGAGTTTTGGAGGGCTGATTAGCCTCGTTACGTTTTTTGTCGGAGATTTGAGCTCGAGTGCTATGTGTAGGTTGGAAAAATCGCAAAACAGGAAAATTTCTTGACAGGTAGATGCAAAAGCTGTACAATGAAAAATGAACCACATGACTTGTGGATGTTTGCCTCAAGAATTTTAATTTGATAGGATGTGGATAGAATGTTTTTGACGGTAAAGAGTTTGAGTAGTATGGGAAATTCGGATAAATATATCCAGGATACGATAAGTAATCAGTTTAGGGAGCTAACCGCTTTCGAGGGGCGGGAATTGATTACTTATGAGGAATTGATTAATCGATTTGCGGGCTGTTACGTACTTTTGAATAGTGTGGAAAATAAAGCCTATCAAGGCGAATTGCTAGCTGCGAAAAAACGATCGGCTACGGCTATTTCAGATTTGACACATCATTCCCTGTTGCTCGATGCAACTAATGTAAAAATTCGGTATTTTTACATCTGGTGCAATAAGCAGGACGAAGAAGCATTGCAGGATGAAGAATATTATTTGCGTTCGTTGGATTTAAAGGGATAGCGATTTGGGGAGTGATATGAAAAATTTGGATTTAATGGCAACGACTACATTCGGCTTGGAAGCGGTGGTAAAAAGAGAGGCTTTGGCACTGGGGCTTGAGAATGTGCGAGTTACAGATGGACGTGTGCATTTTAAGGGCGACATCGAGGATTTGGTAAGGGCTAATCTGCACTTTAGGTGTGCCGATAGAATTTTGATTAACATGGGGAGTTTTGAGGCTACTAGCTTTGAAATGCTTTTTGAAGGCGTGAAAAAATTGCCGTGGGCGGATTGGATAACTAAAAACGGCAAATTTACGGTACTCGCAAAATCAACGAGGTCGGCATTATTTAGTTTGAGCGATATACAATCGATAGTGAAAAAATCTGTGGTTGAAAAATTAAAGTTGACCTATCCCGTAGAATATTTCGAGGAGAGCGGCCCAGAATATACGATTACTGCCTCATTGGTAAAAGATATTGCTACTTTGACAATAGACAGCACAGGGGCTAAAAACGGGCTACACAAGAGGGGATACAGAGCACAAAGTGCCGTTGCACCACTAAAAGAGACGTTGGCGGCTGGGCTTATATTGTTATCATATTGGAATAAGAGCAGGATTTTGCTAGATCCGACCTGCGGCTCGGGAACAATAGCTATTGAGGCGGCGTTGATAGCGAAAAATATTGCACCCGGACTAAACCATAAGGCAGTTTGCGAAACTTGGCCGCAGGTTGGTGCTGATATTTGCAAAAAATTGAGGAGCGAGGCGTATTCAAAAATCGACAAAGAGATAGAGCCGCAGATTTTCGGTTTCGACATCGATTCCGAGGCGATAGAATTAGCAAAAAATAATGCGAATTTGGCTGGCGTGGATGATTGCGTTGTGTTTGAAACCAAGCCGTTGTCAAAGATAGAATTGCCAGGAAAATATGGTGTCGCCATCTCAAACCCACCGTACGCCGAGAGAATGGGCGTTATGGACGAAGTGGAACGGCTATACTCCGATATGGGGCGAGTTTTTAGAGACGACACTTGGTCGGTTTATGTGATTACATCGGATGAATTTTTCGAGGAGGCGTATGGAAAGAAAGCGAATTTGAAACGGAAGCTCTTTAACGGGAATATCAAGGTGGATTATTATCAGTATCAAGGAGAGCGACCGCCAAGGTTAGTTACCTAACCCATCCATGATTATGCTTAAATTGCCGTCAGTCAAAACCTGCGGCAAAACGCCGTCCCAAGTTTCAAAGAACATTTGTCTAAGCATCGCTTCCCGAACCTCTAGTCCGAGTTCGCCCCATGCTTCCTGCATAATCTCCAGAGCTTGAGCATCTGAAATTGCTTGGTCGATAATTGCTTGATTCCGCAAGCGTTCCACTTCGAGATATTGCTCCGCTTGTATAATCGCCCGTTCGCGTTCAAGCTCCGCCATCATCATCTCTTGTTCGGCCACCATACGAGCCTCAACAGCTATATCAAAGGCGGTGGAAAATAGTAGTTGCTCCAAAACCACGTGGTTTATGATGATGCGGTATTGAGGGGCAATTTCGCCCAATCTGTTCTGTATCTCCATCGCCAATATCGCACGGTTTTCGACTAATTCCATAGCACTCTTGGTTGCGAGTACATTTTGTGCTTCTGACAAAAACACGGGCAAGAGGCGATTGTATAAGTTCATCATATTGCCAAATTCTGAGATGATGTTCACGGCATCGGCAGTTATTACCTGATAATGCACGGTAATTCCGCCGTTTATCGGTTGGGCATCGTTTGTATGTGCGGCGAAGGTAATATCGAGCGATTGCACTCGCCCATCCAGCCTCACGACATCATGCGTTATCCAAAAGGCAAAGTGCAAGCCAGGCTGAATAATATCTATCGCTTGCCCAAACCTACGCACCACGCCTATTGTGCCTTCGTCTATGATTCTAATACTAGGCAGCAACAAAACAAACATTACCGCCACAGCAACTACTGTACCTATCAAGTATGTCAATCTACCACCCTTTTTTATAGGTACCACCTTACTAATCGTTTCATCCACCCTGCTCATTCCTTTCTAAGACCGTGGGGCTCTGCCCCACACCCCGCTGGGGGCGCGCCCCCAGACCCGCTCGTTTGTTTTTTGTGGCTCTCGATTCTGTTCCAATCGCTACAAATTTTTCGCATCGTGGGTAAAAAAGTTGCCCGATTGCATTATCAAGTTGCCCTCTATAGTTCGCCTCTTCGATGGTTGCAAAAATCGTTGGAGCTAAAAGAGATGGCAAAAAGCCTATTTGTTTGAAATGGATAGGCTTTTTATGGTTGCGATTTCGCTTGCAAATCAGCCCTTGGCGATTATTTTGTTTATTTCGGCCGAGGTTAGCCCTGTAAGGTCTATAATTTTTTCGAGGGGTTCTTTATAGGCTAGTAATTTTTTAGCGAAACTAGTGCGTTCTTCTTTTCTGCCTTTTTCCAAGCCTTTTTTCAAGCCTTTTTCCATACCCTCTTCCAAGCCCTTTTCCATACCCTCTTCTCGAGCCTCTTCTTGCCAAACTCGCTTAGCAACATCCTCATCAAAAGTAGCCGTCAAAATACTCACAACTTCTCCTCCGTTCGCTTGCAAATCAGCCTTTGGCGATTATTTTGTTTATTTCGGCCGAGGTTAGCCCTGTAAGGTCTATAATTTTTTCGAGGGGTTCTTTATAGGCTATTAATTTTTTAGCGAAACTAGTGCGTTCTTCTTTTCTGCCTTTTTCCAAGCCCTTTTTCAAGCCCTTTTTCAAGCCTTTTTCCAAGCCCTTTTCCAAGCCCTTTTCCATACCTTCTTCTCGAGCCTCTTCTTGCCAAACTCGCTTAGCAACGTCCTCGTCAAAAGTAGCCGTCAAAATACTCACAACTTCTCCTCCGTTCTTTTTCAAAAAATCCGCCAAAATATCATGTGTTATACAATACTTTACAGCTTCCGCTACCGCCTTGTTGTAATCCGTGTAAATTTTCTCATATTCACGTATCTTGGCAATAAAATCCGCATATTGCCGCAAAATCGGGCATTTTTCAAACAATTCCGCATTTTTACCTTTGTTTATATTATAAACTATAACTTCCAATTCCAACTTACCCAAATTAGAGCCGCCCTCTTCAAAAGCATCCGATAGCCGCAAAATCTCCTTTTCGGGGCGGTTCGTTAAGCCGTTATAAAATACGACAAACTGCGGTTTGGGGATTTTGTACAGCTTGCTGTTGTAAATAAATCGCTCTTCGCCACGTATTTTTATAAATGTGTTATACGATTCTGCCACATAAATCAAAAACCTTATGGGCAAATTCGCATAAAGCGTGGACATATGCTCGCCCAGAAAAATTATCCGCCCACGCACAAGTAATCCCAAATCATTCCTGATTCTGCCCGATACGATTGTGGTAATATTAAAAATTTCTATATCGTCCGCCGTGCACGGAATATCCGTTAAAGCAGTATACAATTCCGCCGCATTTTCGGGATTTGTAAGTAATATCCTAAATACGCCGTCTTTGATTTCACGGTTGGTCTTTGCCTCTTCAAATGCCATGTTTACGCCTTTCATAAGCCTTTTTGTTTAGGTGTTTACATCATAGAGTGTCGCAAACGAGCCGAAACATCCCAAATACGCAAAACTCTCCCCAACAAACAAAATTTAAAGTTTGTCCACTTTTCAAAGTGGCGGGGGGTGGGGCAGAGCCCCATGGTCTTAAGGCATTGGAACTTCTC
>WRKH01000295.1 GCA_009778175.1 Turicibacter sp. | reverse complement strand
GCTCTGCCCCAGACCCCGCCACTTTGAAACTCGACAGTCCACTGGACTGTCTCCGGACAAACTTTAAATTTTTTTATGCTGGTGTTATGTTGGATGGATGCTTTAGATTGCCAAGAGGGGTTCTTGCTATGCTAATAGAAATTTTTTTATTGTTGGTGGGGTTTGGGTTGCTTATAAAGGGTGCGGACTTTTTTGTTGAAGCTAGTGTTGGGATAGCCGAAAAATTGAAAGTGCCAGGCACAATTATTGGGCTTACAATAGTGGCACTAGGAACTAGCGCACCCGAGGCAGTCATTAGTATAACAGCATCTTTGGGTGGATCAAATGCCCTGTCTGTGGGGAATGTTGTTGGGTCGAATCTGTTTAATTTGCTGGTTGTCGTGGGAGTTTGTGCGGTTGTAAAACCGTTTTTTGTGGAACTTAGGGAGATTTCATTGCAATTTTGGATCTCTATAATAGCCACGGTTGTGTTTTTGCTTGCCATGATACTTAGTGCAGAATATATTCCTGGTGGCATAAACCTGGGTTTGTTTTTGGCTTTCCTTGGATATATTATATTGCTAATATGGCAAGCCATTAATAATCGAACTGACGAGGTCGAAACGGTCGAAACGGCTGAAAAGGTTGGAAAGACACAACGAGCATTGGACATAAACGCCCTGATTGCGGTGGTGGCTTGCGTGGCGATTGTGGGGGGCGGTCAAATTACTGTGAATTCCGCCGTCAATATTGCACATGCGATTGGTATGAGCGAACGAGTTGTCGGCTTGACCATAGTTGCGATAGGCACCTCGTTGCCCGAGCTTATAACTTCACTGGTTGCCATTAAAAAGGGCGAGGACGGAATGGCACTCGGGAATGTTGTTGGTTCAAACATATTTAATTTATTGGGAATACTTGGGATAGTTGGCTTGATTAGCCCGCTAGCGGTAAATAACGAACTCATAATGGATTTGGGCGTGTTGCTGGGAACTTGTGCGATTATGCTGCTTTTCTTCTATGTTGGAAGGCGGGTTTCTAGGCTTAATGGCGTGATTCTATTGACTGGGTATGTTGTTTACAGCGGAGTGATTTTGTTTGGATAGCTGTCTGTTCATGGGATAATATGTGAACAGATAATTGACTAATTACCTTGGGAGGTTTAATTATGAAATTGCGTTTAATAATCTTTCTGCTCTTTTTGGGCTTGACAATGACAAGTTGCAACAGGGACTGCGATGGAGAAAACGATACCAGTGAATTTGCCGCAATATGCATAAATGATGCCAATGAATTTGCTGCAAGATGCCTAAGTGTCAGCTCGAGCGATAATCTAACACTAACTTTTGGCAGACACAACGTAACAACTAAAACTGCCTTCGATTGCGATGATCTGCTTGTTGTAAACAATGCATTAATGAGTTTCAATATTTACGAAAACGAGGTAATCCCACCATGGATAAATATCTCTTTTGGCCCGCTTGGACAACCAACGGATCTTCAAATAGCTCGTGAAAACATAAATATAAATATTTCATTTATTCCACACTCCGAGTTCGAGCGAACTTTTGCGTATGTAACGGCAGAAACGGATAGCGATGCGTTCGATTATTGGTTCACGTTGGATAGCAAGGCTTTTTTAAGTATTATGAGGCTGCTGTTTAGCCATTGGTAAAACATATATTTTAAGGGTGTGCCAGTTTTTCACACCCTTTTTTAATGCACGGGCTTATTTTATCCGCCCTTGCTCCATGTTCGTCAATTTTTTTTGACATACCCTTGACATAAAAAACAAGAGGGATTATAATAAGAGTAGATAACAATATCGGACGGTTTGCGATACTAGACTGATGCAGATGACGTTGAAAACCCGATTTTAAAAATAGGTTGTGCAACGTTTTTTTCTGCTACGCTGTTACAACTGGAATAGAGGTGGGTTATGAAAAAAATAATTCTTGTTGTGGACGACAATAATACGAACCTTCTTTTGGCGAGAGATTCGCTTAGCGAGGAATATAAGGTAATCACATTAGCGTCTGCAAAAAAGATGTTTACTTTCCTTGAGAAAATCAGGCCGGATCTTATCCTGCTTGATATTGAAATGCCAGAGATGGACGGTATAAAGGCTCTTAAAATCCTAAAGGCGGACGAAAAGCTAAAGGATATCCCCGTCATGTTCCTAACTATTATGTCGGACCAGGCGGTGGAGATTTTGGGCTTTCAGCTGGGTGTGGTGGACTTTATAGCAAAGCCATTTTCAAAATTGGTGCTATTAAACCGCATAAAAACACATCTAAATGTTACCAGTTTGGTACGTCAGGAGGCATTACGCAAGCAGGCTGAAAAATTCAAGGCACAGGCTACAGAGCAATTCAAAAAGCAAGCCGCTCTTTTCAGACGATTAAACAACGCTATAATAGCCGTGCTTGCAAATATTATCGAGAACCGCAGTACAGATGAAACAGGTCATGCGGAACGGGCAGCATCCTATGCAGGACTTCTTTTAGATGCAATGTTAGCGAGCGAGCTTTATGACTATGCCGCCCTAATTGATGAAATTGGCGATATTGCTTCTTTTACCTCTGCCTCGTGTCTCCACGATGTTGGTAAAATAGTGATACCAACGGAAATTGTAAACAAACTGGGTGCCTTGACGGACGATGAATTTGATAAGATAAAGGAACATCCGCTTGCAGGCGAAAAAATCATCGATCAAATAATCGCTACGAGCGGGAGTGTGCCTCTTTTGAAAAACGCAAAGATAATCGCTGGCTATCATCACGAGCGTTGGGACGGAACGGGCTACCCTTATGGCTTAAAGGGCGAAGATATACCGATTCAGGGGCGCATAATGCAAATTGCAGATGTATACGATGCCCTAATCTCAAAACGCCCTTATCGAGACCCCTTTTCCCATGAACAAGCAATCGCCATCATCATGGCTGCAAAGGGCACTCAATTCGACCCAAAAATTGCCGAAGTCTTTTTCAAAACAAGCGAACAATTCAAAGCAATCGGCACAGAAAATCCATAAAAAATCGCCTGTACAATAAAACCGAAAAAAACCAATAAAAATGTGCAGTCCAGGGCGCGCCCTGGTGGGGGTGTGGGGGCAAAGCCCCCACGGTCTTAGAGAAGAGGTGTCCTTGTTGTTTAATTCAGTGTTTAGTGAAGTGTTGAAAGAGCCAGATTTGCTGAATTTGTTTGATGTGTTGCCGACAGCGTATCTGTGTTGGAACGATAAGGCTGAAATTGTGGGATACAATAAAGCGGCAAGCAAAATGTTTGATATGTCGCCGTTGGATGAATTTTATCATAATTTTCCGATGGTGCAACCGTGGGGGCTAACTCCGCAGGCGGCATTTGAAAATTGCTTGCAAGAAGCCCTCCAAGGCAAAGAGTCTAGGCTCGATATTTTAGCACATAGTAAGAGCGAGGCGAGCCCACGCTTTATCAGTGTCGAAATGAGAATAATTCAGTCAAAAGATGCGGCGTATGTCATAGGATCGGCATATGACATTACGAAGAGCATTGACAAGCACACAAGAGACTCGAATGTACGCAATACCAGCGTCTTTGAGAGTGCACCGATGATGATTGTGTTCCTAAACAATAAATTTGAAGTTTTGGATTGCAACAATGTGGCACTTGATTTGCTTGGAATTGAGGATAAAAGTGAATTTATCAATGATTTTTACAGATTTTCGCCCGAAATACAGCCCTATTTTGAAAAACCCACACGAAAGGTGGGGCTAGAAATAAGCACCGAAGTCCTAGAGGTGGGGTATCTGAACTTTGAATGGATTCATTTGGATGTAAACGGCAACCCCATACCTTGCCGAGTAGATTTGGTAAGGAGCGAGTATTATGATACATACGCTATTATAGGCTATGTAAAGGACTTGCGCAAAGAGAAAAAAATGGAGGCTGAATTAAGCGATGCACATTTGCGTGCCATTACGATGTACGAAATGGCTCCCTTTGCTATCTCGTTTTGGGATAGCAACATAAAATTTATCGATTGTAACGAAGCCTATATGAAAATGTTTGGGGCGACGAATGTTACCGATTTACAAAAAGCGATACTTATTCCCGAGTTACAGCCAGATGGCACTCGATCCACCGTGCTTGTAGAAGAGATGTTCAGAAGGGTACGAGAAGAGGGCTTTGTCAAATATCAATGGATGAATCTGGATGTAAACGGGGATCCGCTGCCTCGGGAGATTAGCATGGCTAGAATGCAGTACCATAACGATATTGCCTATATCTCATACTCTTTGGATATGCGGGAGACCCTGGCACATCAGAAAAAGGTTAATGAGGCAAACGAACGCCTACAGCTCATGCTCGATTCTACCCCAATGGCATGTTTCTTAATCGACAAAAATTTTAATGCAATCGATTGTAATTTGGAGGCGATAAATCTCTTTGAAACCACCAATAAAGCCGAATGTATAGGGAGTTTCGAGATTATTTTCAGCGAAAAGAGCAAAACTTCACAACGTATGCAAAATTTGAAGGAATACTACAAGCTCGCAATGGCAGAGGGGCAATCCAAGGTGGAATGGGTGCTGCATATGCCAAAAGGCGACGATGTTGTGCCTTGTGAGATAAATTTTATACGCCTTATCTACAAAGATGAATTTGTGGTGGCAGCATATATTCTGGATTTGCGTATTATAAAGAAGATGATGGAAGATATGCGGCGTTTGGAGAGTGCTGCGGAAAATAGTGCGGCAAAGAGTAAATTCTTGGCAAATATGAGCCATGAGATACGTACGCCGATGAACGCAATAATAGGTATTGCAGAGATACAGCTACGAAAAAATAGCCTTTCGCCCTATGTGGAAGAGGCATTTGCAAAGGTTTACAATTCTGCACATTCATTGCTCAGGCTAATAAACGACATTTTAGACCTTTCCAGGATAGAGGCGGGCAAAATGGAGATTTTGGGCATAAAATTTGAGGTTTCGAGCCTCATAAACGACACTGTGCAAATCAACATAATCCGCATAGGCTCCAAGCAAATTTCGTTAAAAATCTCGATTGACAGCAAGCTGCCTGTGGTCATGTTTGGCGATGATGTCAGAATACAGCAGGTAATCAACAATTTGCTTTCAAACGCTTTCAAATACACGGACAAAGGCACTGTAAAGCTCTCTTTTGCAGTTGAAGATGTACCCGATGGCGAAGAGGACGATTTTGTGTTAGTGGTAAGTGTATCGGACACAGGGCAGGGGATGACTCCCGAGCAGCTTGATGCACTATTTGACGATTACGAACGCTTTAACGCTGTACAAAACAGGGAAATAGAAGGTACAGGGCTGGGAATGAGTATTGTCAGAAACATAGTGCGTTTGATGGATGGTAAAGTGGAGGCGTTCAGCACACGTGGCGAGGGTTCGAGATTTGTCGTACACTTACCGCTTAAAAAGATTGGGAATGAGGTTTTGGGCGAAGAGGTGGCACGACGCTTGGAGAAATACGAAAGTAACCCCTTTAGCTCTAAAAAATTATCGGGTTTT
The DNA here is from genome assembly GCA_009778175.1 of Turicibacter sp. Classification (GTDB taxonomy): domain Bacteria; phylum Bacillota; class Clostridia; order Lachnospirales; family WQUN01; genus WRKH01. The sequence goes on along the minus strand of WRKH01000295.1, from coordinate 11,042 downwards.
GAATACGAGCCAATGCCTTACGGCAGCGTTTTGGTGGTGGACGATGTGGAGACGAATCTATACGTGGCACGCGGGCAGCTTGCACCATACGGCTTGATAATAGAGACTTGCGACAATGGTTTTGATGCCATCGAAAAAATCAAAAGCGGCAAGAAATACGATGTTATTTTCATGGATCACATGATGCCGATAATGGACGGAATAGAGACGACAAAAGTAATACGAGAAATGGGCTACACAGGCTTTATAGTTGCTCTAACTGCCAATGCAATCATCGGGCAAGCGGACGTATTTTTAACCAACGGATTTGATGGATTCATCTCAAAGCCCATCGACATAAAATATTTGGACGTGTATTTGAAACGCCTAATACGGGACAATCACAAGGATGAAGTTGTAGAAGCGGCACGGCATCAAGCGGAGATACAGTTGGAGTCTGCAACGCCGCCCTATATGCGTGGTCCAATAAATACAAAACGTCAAATTCCGCCGATGTTGGGCGAAGTTTTTAGAAGTGATGCGAACAAGGCGATAACGACATTACGAGAGATATACGGCAAACATGGATCTCGCACGGATGCTGATATGCGGCTATACACCATAAATGTACACGCAATGAAGGGGGCTTTATCGAACATAGATCAGCCGGAATTAGCAAGTTTGGCGGGCGAACTCGAACAGGCTTCCCGCAGCGGCAACAGTGATTTAGTAAACGAGAGGACTTCTGAGTTTATTAACCGTTTGGAGCGTGTTGCTTCAAAATTTGAGCCTGAAGAAGAGGCGGACGACATTGAATACGACAAGGATTTCTTACGAAGCAATTTGGAGACAATAGCTACTGCTTGCGACAATTACGACATAGACGACAATACATTGGCATCTCTTTTAACTCTATCGAATCATCCGTTCCCCTCCTCAATCAAAGCCATCATAAACGAAATAAACGAACACATACTTCGCGGAGATTTCGAAGAGGCAGCAGAGCTCGCCAAACGCACTATAAAGGATTAAGACCGTGGGGCTCTGCCCCACACCCCGCTGGGGGCGCGCCCCCAGACCCGCTCGTTCGTTTTTGTTGTTCTCTAGTTGTTCTCTAGTTTTTCCCAAGTGTTTCAGGCTTTTTATGGTTTTGGCAAGAACCCGTCTAGTTGTTTCGCTGATTTTTTGTAGGGGCGGATAGAATCCGCCCGTGATGGCTTGGGGTGGTGGCTTCTAGGGTTTGCTTGCTTGGTTTGCTATGCTAAAGAGGTCGAGGGCATTATTGTATGTGGCTGATATGACAGTTTCTTTTGAGATGTTGCGGAGGGCGGCTATTTTTTCGGCTACGAAGGATAATTTGCTCGAGTCGTTGCGTTTGCCTCTAAATGGTACGGGAGTAAGGTACGGTGCATCCGTCTCAAGAAGGAGTTTCTCTAGCGGGATTTTGGTAGCAACTTCTACCGTTTTAACGGCTTTTTCAAATGTTACAACGCCGCCTATACCTATGTAAAATCCCATTTCGATATACTCCAAAGCCATCGGCAACTTGCCCGAATAGCAGTGCAGGACACCTTTCTTTACGCCGCTTTCTTTTATAATGGAAAGGGTGTCGCCCGCTGCATCTCGGGAATGGATAATTACTGGCATATCTAGCTTTTTGGCTAATTCTAGCTGTTTTGAAAAGTAGAATTTTTGCACATCATGGGGCGAGTGATTGTGATAATAATCCAAGCCGATTTCGCCGATTGCTACTGCTCTCTCCGATAGCCTCTCTATCGTCTCCAAATCGTTTTCTTTTAATTTCGCTACATTATGCGGATGTACGCCGACCGCCGCCTGAAAATAATCATATTTTTCTGCCATATCAATAGAAGTTTGGCTAGAAACGGGGCAAATACCGACATTTATAACGCCTTTTATCCCCAAAGACGGCAATTTCTTTAGCAAATCTTTGCGATCCCCGTCGAACCTACCATCATCATAATGTGCATGAGTGTCAAAATACATAAAAACCTCTATCCCAAAAAATCACAGGGGCAGATTCAAAATCCGCCCCGAGCCCCAAAATTCTTTGTTGCATTTAAAATCCAAAAAGTAAAAAAGATGCAGTCCAGGGCGCGCCCTGGTGGGGGTGTGGGGGCAAAGCCCCCACGGTCTTACTTCTTTTGTAGTAAATGTACAGCAAGACCGCCGAAATCGTCTTTTAGGTAAATGGCTTGTAGAACGCCGTCTTTGCGTACCTCGCTCCCCTCCAAAAATTCTATGCCCCTACTCTCTAGTTGGTGTACTGCCCTGTCGATAAAATTTGTTGAAATCGCAATGTGATTCTTGTTTAGCGGCAATTCCGTTCCACATTCTATCATAGAACCCGCAAATACCTTTGTGGTGGTGGGCTTGCGTTCCAAGCCAAATACCGAACAGAATAAATTTACAACACTGTTGACCTTTTCATCCGTTCCACATTCAATGCCCACATGAGCCAGTTCAAAGCCTATTACAGTCGCTATCGCTTCCCTAGTAATGCGTGTTATGCTCTCGAAATCGCCTGCCGCTATCAATTTTGGGTCTACCATCCACGATCCACCGCAAGCTATTACCTTTGGAAAGTTCAAATATTCTACGATATTACTCGTGTTCACGCCTCCTGTTGGCATAAATGTGATGTTTACATATGGTGCACATAGTGCCTGTATCACATTCAATCCGCCCATCTGCTCCGCTGGGAAAAATTTTAGCGTTTTCAACCCAAATTCCATTGCTCCCTCTATTTCGCTAGGGGTAACACAACCTGGGAAAACAGGTATTTGTGCATCTATACAAGCCTTTACAATCGTTGGATTAAATCCAGGGCTTACTATGAAAGTTGCTCCTGCTTTAATTGCACTCTCCAGTTGGGCTAGTGTTGTTACAGTACCAGCTCCGACTAGCATTTCAGGGTACTCATCTGTAACCAATTTGATAGACTCCGCTGCGGCATCTGTACGAAAAGTTATTTCAGCACAGGGCAAACCTCCATCTATTAAAGCCTTTGCCAGTGGGATTGCGTCCTTTGCACTATCCAACTTCACCACTGGAACGATACCCAAGTTTCTAATTTGTTCGGTCATCTTATCCATTTTTGCTGCCTCCTTAATATTTTTTAAAACCTTGGGGCTCTGCCCCAAACCCCGCCAGGGTGCGCCCTGGACTGCACATTTTTTTATTCTATGAATACTGCGGAATACCAATTTTGCTCGGCATCCAAGTCTTTCAACACATTTAGCGGCAAATTTAGATTTCTTACCGTTTTGAACACATCTATGCCAACGCCATGGAAAGCGGGGCGAGATTTTTTGGGGAATACACAGGGCATATTCGATGCCTTTGCACATTTTTTGCACAAACCGCAATCGCTTAGGGAAAAGGCAAAATAATAGCCATCCAAAAAGCAATCCCGCTCTATCTCATATGATATGCGTTGGCAATCGTGCTTGTTATTGCAACCAATGATAATCCCATGTTTATAATTTTTGAAAATTCTATGGTATTCTTCCATTGAAAGGGGGGAGCGTTGATAGGGGCAGGTGTGCATATGCCCATAGTCTTCACAGCCAAACAGGCATTTAAGCACGACACGCAAGTCGAACGCTATGTCTTCTATATTAAAAGCCACCACATTTTTTGCACCCATAAATAACGCTTTGTCTACGTATTTTTTCACGATTTTATCACCACTTCTAAATTTTAACGTCAGAAACCTTTTACAGTCCCTCAAATTCTAAGTTTTAATGTCGAAACCTCTACAGTCCCTCGAAAACATCTTGACTTCGTCTTTTTTTCCGAACCATTACCACCGTAACAATTACCGCAAGCCCGACAATCCCAGCTCCGATAATTACCATGTTCCAAGGAATACCACCAGCACCGTCTCCGTCCGTGGCATCCATCCACGGTATGTCATCGCCCCAAACAAAGTCATCGCCGCTAAAATCAGCTCCGTCATTCACAAAAACGACAAACTCATGGCGTACCTCTACCAAACTGCCCGTCTGATCTTCGCCCGAAATGATTAATACCCCTTCCTGCTCTCCTGACTCGAGCGGCACAAAATCCCCGCTAAACGACGCATGATTACCTATTCCCATATTCCCCGCAAAAATATCCATGCCTGCTACATCGAAATTTCCCTCCATCATTACCCTTAAATTCGCAAGCGGTACACGCCCCGAATTTATTATATTAAAATCCACAAAAGCCGAAGAAAACATCGTCGCAACATCGGGAATTTGCAAATTGCCAATCTCCAATCGTGCCACCTGCTGCACATTTATGCTAATCTGCTCCACTTCTTCAAATGGCTCGAAATCCTCGTCCTCGTAATCAAATCGTATCTCAATATTGTATGTACGTGGCGTGGCGTTTGGAACAGTAAACATTCGTAACTGATGCTGTGTCTCCTCTCGAGGGTTCATTTGGTCGATAAAAATCGTGTTGCCCGTGCCGACCGTTGTAAAGACAGCTCCCGCATTTTCAGCATATTCCACAGCCGCTAGGGTTACTCGGATATTCTGCACCATTCTCGTAGAACTCGTGTTCTGAAAGGTCAAAAATAAGTCAAATTCTTGCCCTGCCGAAACAATCAGAGGGTCTACAGCATATGCCGAAACCAAGATCCGCGGCCGCCCTGTTCTAACCTCTTCATCGTTTTCTTCCGCCTCGGGATTATAGACGTTTATGCCGATAAATTGGCTAAAACTATCCTCTTCATCGTTCACGCCCGTGTGGTAATTTACGGTAAATCCGACCATATGATAATGACTTCCAGCGGCGGAGGTCGGGGAAAATGCAAACTGCAAAATCTCTGTTGCACCTGGTTGCAAAGTCGTAATCATCTGCACACTGGCACTCGCTGGCACAATTCTATCCGTTTCGTTGGCTGCACCCTCAATTCGGATATTTGATGCGGGTAAAACGCCCGAATTTGTAACGGTAACGGTAATGTTAGCACGTTCACCTACGCCGAAAATACCGCCGCCGCCGCTGACATCTACGTCCAAATAAGCTCTAGGTACTCCGCCTACGGGTGCAAGTACCGTTACAAAAAAAGCAAATTGTGTGGTAACATTTTCGCCAGCCTGATTGCTACGCACCTCAAAATATAGGGGGTACGCCATACTCGTTGCCGTTTGGGCAGCGGTAAATGAAAATGAAATGCTGTGTTCTTCCGAGGGCAAAAGTTCTTGGAAAAACGGCGAATTTTGCCCGCCCGAGAGAAAAATCCCGTCAGAAGCCAAGCCATCCGCAACCACCACCTGTATATTGTAAGCCGCACTTAGCCCCAAATTCGCAAGTGTGGCAGAAATGGTAAAATTTTGTCCAGGCAATATATTTGCGTTGTTGATTGCAAAATCCCTAAGCATAACCTGTGCAATTTGAACAGGGGCATCCACCCGTACGGAGATAATGTCGTCGCCCGAAAGATTAGCACCCGCCTGTGTGCGGTAAGCAAAACCCACATTTAGAGCATAGTTCCCCGCTGTAGCACTTTCAGCCGCCGTTATTTGCATACGTACATTTTGGTTAGCATTTTGTGCCACCGTGCCCAAGATATTGGAGCCGCCCAAAAATTCTATGGTAAAATAATCGCCCGCTACGACAGCCGTAACTAGCGTATTATGTGCCACCGCATTTCCGATATTCCGCACGGTAATATCCACAACTAGCGTTTCTCCAGGTGTTATCGTAACAGATTGCGGTTGCACAAGTCGTATATTGGGTGCTTGTGCAGGCGGCGGTGTTGGCGGAGCGGTATTTGCAGCATTAAGCAAGTCCTGCATTTCCTGGATACGCCGATGAAGTTCATTATTTTCTTCCTGTGCCTGATTTATAACCTGTATCCAATCAAAAACATCAGGAGATCCAGCCTCAACCATTTGCGGCAAAAACAGCATTACCACCAACAACACTAACATTTTTCTCATACTACCCACTCCTTTTTAAACCGTGGGGCTCTGCCCCACACCCCGCTGGGGGCGCGCCCCCAGACCCGCTCGTTTTTACGTTGTTTTGTTGCGTTTGTTGCCTTTGGTTTTATTATAGCGTATTTTTCAAAAATTGTCAACATCTAATAACATAGCCTGCTTCTTCCAGCCGCTCAATTATTCGCAATATCCCGTCCTGTGCCGCCGCCACGTCCTCCAACGGCACAGGCCTCATTCCGTCCATACGCATAAGCACCTCACTCGCCGCCCTGTTGGAAAAATTGCCCAAAATATGCTGCCGCAACGCAAGCGATGCCCCTTTTAACGCCAACGCCAATGTGCCGCTGTCCACTTCTTTCAAAATTATCTGCACATCTCGATTCTCCAATTTCAACAAATCTTCAAAATCATTGTCAATCGGAAATGTAGGCATATTCATTGCGATCTGTCCCACCGTTTCAATATGCTCCTTGTGGTAAAAATCCAATTTTTCCGTCAAAACGTCCATATACTCCTCGCCCAAAAATGCGAACATTTTTTCCAAAATAATAGTCGGGTTTTCGCCTTGTTGCAAGCTAAGCACACCGCTACACACAATCAACTGACTAAGCAATTCCGCCCCAACCTTGCCGCTCGTGATGACATACGTCTCCAAAATGCTACGCACCAAATCGGGATCCGTGCCGTCCACAACCAAGCGAATCCCCGCCTGCAACAGCCGATTTTCGGACTTTTTTCCCTCTTCTTCCAACGCCAAAACGCCCTCAAGCCGTGCGAAATTCGCCAACCTGAAAACCTCATCAATCACAGGCACGCAAATCGCTTTTTCCTCGGTTGTACATTCGATATATTTTCGTGTGTCTAAATTTAGCATTTTTGTTCCTCCTAAAAATATTGCACGGTTGGGGCAATCCCCAACCCTACGGACGATGGACGATTTCGTAGGGAATGGGCTTGCCCATTCCGATTTGTGTCATTTCGTAGGGGCGGATTCTATCCGCCCGTTTATAACAAAAATTATAACAAAAATTTAACAGCAAGTCAAAAGATTAGAGCCGCTACACCAATCCCGCATATTTCTCAAAAAAGGCTGTCAACTTGCCAACAATCGCCTGCTTTATGGCAGAACGATTCCCGCCAAAACGAGATACAGTCGGCAAAATTCTATCAATATCCGTGCCTGTATTTCTAATCACTCCATCCCGAAAAGCAATTTCAATAAATCGATAAGTTTCAGCTTCTTTTAATTTTTCGCTAACAATCAACGCTGCCAAATCCTCTTCTTTTTTTTGGCGGACAAAATCTGTCCAGTTGCTGTCAATGTTCGCAGAAACATTCGTCCGCTCGATAAAACTCTCTATCAACTCCTTTTTGCTACGCAGTTCAATGCTAGAATTTATCGCCTTGCTTATTGTAACGAGTATCTCCTTGTCTTTGCAGTTGCTAGCGTAATATTTTTCGACTAACATTAAAATATAGTCGATATTTATCTCCAACTGCTTGACGAGTTCAAGCTCGAAAACGACATCATCGTTGATATATTCCTTCTCGCCGTCCGATTTCGGGTGCATAGCTTGATAAATGTCAATATATTTGCTCTGATAATCTTGAAAATCCCTGTCGCTTAAAAATTCGTTGCTCTCGAATTTGTCAAAAACGGTCAAAATATTTCGGAGTTTCAAAATATCGCCGAAAAGACGGACAAATTCCTTTTGAGCCTCTTCACCAACGACTGCGTCCATGGGAAAACTGCGAACCAATTCGGCAATCAATTCCTCGTATCCTGGCCTATAAACGCCTTTGTGGTCGTAAAATCCTTTAAGATACTCCTCAAATGTTTTCAGTAGAACAATGCCGCCAGCGTCTTTGTTGCCAAACAAAGAAATGGCATCGTCCGTGGCTTGCCGCAAATCCCTAAAACACACGATATTTCCGAACGTCTTTATACTGTTCAGTATGCGGTTGGTGCGTGAAAAAGCCTGTATCAGTCCATGTTGTTTGAGGTTTTTATCCACCCAAAGCGTGTTGAGCGTTGTGGCATCGAAACCCGTTAGAAACATGTTTACGACAATCAGCAAATCAACCTCTCTGTTTTTCACACGCTGCGAGAGGTCTTTATAATAATTTTGAAATTTATCAGCCGAGGTGTCGTAGCTTGTGCTAAAAATGGCGTTATAATCCGCAATGGCGGTTTCGAGGAAGTTGCGGGACGTTTTGTCTAATTTATCGTTTTCAAAATCCTCGTCGGGCAAACCGTCCTCGGGATCGTCTTCGTTTGCACTGAAACTGAAAATGGTCGCCACGGTCAAGGTTTTATTTTTTTCTGCAAGCTGCTTTTGAAATTCTTCGTAATATTTTATAGCCATAGGAATAGAAGAGACCGCAAAAATCGAGTTAAACCCAGCGGCACGTTGGCGTTTGGTTTTCTGGGCAAAATGCGAAAGGATATAGCTTACAACCTCTCGAATACGCTCGGGAGCCGCCAATGCCCTTTCGGTATCGATAGCTTTAACGTCTTTGTCGGCAACCTGCTCTTTTCGCTTGATTGTGTCGATAAAATCAATCTTAAATGGCAGCACGTTCCCGTCGTTAATAGCATCGACAATGGTGTATGTGTGGAGTTTATCGCCAAACGCTTGTTCTGTCGTTTTAATTAAATTGCCTGTCGCATTTTTAGGGAAAATCGGCGTGCCTGTGAAACCAAATAAATGATATTTGTTAAACGCTTTGACGATTCTCTGGTGCATATCCCCGAACTGCGAGCGGTGGCACTCGTCAAAAATGATGACCACACGCTTGCCGTAAATTTCGTGTGATTTGTTCCTGCCTACAAATATGTCTAATTTTTGGATTGTCGTTACTATAATGCGTGTGGTTGGATTGCCAAGATTTTTCAAAAGCTCTTTGGTTGATTTGCTGCCGTTTGCCGCACCTTTTTCAAATCGGTCGTACTCTTTCATCGTCTGATAATCTAAATCTTTGCGGTCTACAACGAATAAAACCTTGTCAATATAGGGGAGATTTGTGGCGAGTTGTGCGGTTTTGAAACTCGTCAAAGTCTTGCCGCTGCCTGTCGTGTGCCAAATATAGCCGCCTGCCGATATTGTTCCCGCTTTGTTTGCGTTTGCAGAGCAAATAATACGATTAAATATTTTTTCGCAAGCGGCGATTTGATAAGGCCGCATAACAAGCAGCATCTCTTCGCTCGTAAAAACCGAATATCGAATAATGACGTTCAAAAGTGTACGTTTTGCAAGAAAAGTCTGCGTAAAATCCACAAGGTCGGCAATGGTTTTATTGTTTGCGTCAGCCCAATAGGACGTGAACTCAAAACTATTGCTTGCTTTTTTCGGGCGATTGGTCGGGCGATTGGAAATCGCCCCTACGGATTCCTTGATGTGCTGGAAACGGGTGGTGTTGCTGTAATATTTTGTGTTTGTGCCGTTGGATATAACAAAAATCTGCACATATTCGTATAATCCGCTTTTTGCCCAAAAACTGTCCCTTTGATAGCGTTTTATTTGGTTAAATGCCTCACGGATAGCCACGCCACGGCGTTTGAGTTCAATATGCACAAGCGGCAAGCCATTGACGAGAATAGTAACGTCGTAACGTGTTTTGCGAGTGCCGCCGTCTTCCTCGTATTGGTTGATTACCTGCATACGATTATTGTAAATATTTCTTTTGTCGATTAGATAGATATTTTTTGTGCTACCGTCGTCGCGCCTTAGTATTTGAATATGGTCGTCTTGGATTTTGCGGGTTTTTTCGATTATGCTCTCGTTGTCGTTTGCGAGGCACTTGCCAAAAAACTGCTCCCATTCTGCATCTGAAAAAGTGATTTTGTTAAGGTGTTCTAGCTGTATGCGTAGATTGGCGATAAGGGCAGTTTCGTTTTTTATCGAAAGGCGTTCGTACCCTTGTCCAATCAGCATATGCACAAATTCACGCTCTAAATCGGATTCGCTTTGGTATTCTGTTGCGGAGCGGTTGGTGGGGGTGTATTCCGCTACGACGGTGGATTCGTCTGTGTTTATAATGATATTATATTTCATAAAAGCAATCCTCCTCCCAATTCGTGGGGTTATTTTCTATGTATTCCGCTATTTTACGATAATTTTCCTCGTTGCGTATTATATGGTCGTGAAACGAGCGTTGCCACAGCGAAAATCCAGTTTGTTTGGTTACATACGATTTAATATACCGCACAATTGACGACACCGTAGGGGCGAACTCCGTTCGCCCGCCGTCTATCATATTCGGAATATTGGTAATTGTCCCTGCATTGTTCATGTTGTTTCCGATGATAATTATCAAATGAATATGATTAGGCATAATGACATAACAATCAACATTAATGCGGCAGTCCAATTGTTTTATTGCGTTTTCGACAAATTCGCCATATTCGGATAATTGGATGGTTGGGCGATTGGTTGGAGGAATGTAGGGCGGGCGAACGGAGTTCGCCCCTACGGGTTTATATTGCGGAATGTTAATAATTTATCCCTATAATATTCGTATTGCTTGCGGCGAGCGGCTATTTCGGCTGGCAAGCCGTTTGTTAGGTCGGTTGTTAGCTGTTCAAATCGGTCAAGGATTGCTACAATGCGGGCTTGGTCTTCGATAGACGGTAGCGGAACTGGAAAGTTATTCAACATAGGTTTACGGATTGATGTAACCGAGGCATGGAACGCATTTTTACTTATATATTCCAAAAATTTAGTCGTCATATAGTAGTAATAGAACTTTGATAACAATCTGTTATCGTGAATATTTATTCTGTATGCTCTTTGATGTAGGGCGTACTTTCCTTCCACATAGTGAAATATCTTTCCTACACCTACGCCATCTCCTGACGTTATTATTGCCGTTTCGTCAAATTCGTAGGTATCTAAATATCGAATTTCCTGTGAACGAACGTAAAAGGGGTATTCTCCTTTATTTTGACCGTCAACAGTATTTTTGCTACCTGTGCCTATATTTGCTACTTCACTCAATGTTACCCATCTTGCTTGCTTGCTTGCTTGCTTGCTTGCTTGCTTGCTTGCTTGCTTGCTTGCTTGCTTGCTTGCTTGCTTGCTTGCTTGCTTGCTTGCTTGCTTG
>WRKH01000294.1 GCA_009778175.1 Turicibacter sp. | reverse complement strand
TTGGCGGGCGGATTCTATCCGCCCCTACGCAAGCCTCTGCGCGGATGGAAACATCAGCCGCCAAGAGAACAAACGCGCGACGTTAAAGATTCAAATTTGTCCTCGGGTTTGTGAAAATGTTTAGGAACAAATTCGCCGAAATGCGGGTGAGCTGGTTGGGAATAATCTCAATCCTATGCCAAGCGTTCCGCAAAATCCGCCCGCCGCCATCCGTCCGCAGAAACCGCGCGATGTCTATGTTATTCAGGTTCGGTACACTAACAGCCGTGCCATCCACCCGCAACTGGATGGAATTGGCAACCGTCCCCATGAAAATCCCGAATTCTATGCCATGTGTATGATTCGGCAGGGTAATCGTATGCGTATGCGGGCTTAGGGAAATATTATGGCTGTGTGCCGCAATCGTAACGCTATGATTATGAGCCTGAATCGTAACATTGTGAGTATGAGCTTGCACCGAAATATTATGTGTATGTGCAGGGACGGTAAATTGATGGTTATGCCCTGGGATTGTAAACTGGTGTTGGTGCGGCGGATTATTGTGTGAATGAGACCAGGATGTCGTCCACATCCGTATCTGGTGCATATGCGGGTTAGATGTTACCGTTGACCCCTCTGCACCAATTCTAACCGTAGCGGATGCCATTTCTCCGTTAAATACGAATACGCCAGATGGATGATTCCAGGTAGCGGGAGCGGAGAAAGAGTTTGCCATGGTGCTGTTGCTAATCTGTGCCGAGGTCGTTGTGGTCGAATTCTGTCCGCCGCCCGATGAGCTGGTCGCACTCTGCCCGCCGCCCGATGAGCTGGTCGCAGTCGAGCCGCCGCCCGAGGTCGTGGACGTACTAGTGCCGCCGCCAGACGTACTAGTTACAGTCGAGCCGCCGCCAGAGCCAGAGCTGGTAGCCACCGACCCGCCACCTTGAATCGCCCTTGAATAGCCACGGAATCGCAATAATTGCACACGCAAGAGTGCCTGATTTATGTTGACCATATCGGCAGGGATAAAAAACTCAAACACCGCAGGGTTCGCACTATCGGCATTGTCCAGGTAATTCATGGTCAGGAGATTAGCCGAACCTTGTGCATATAGCTCATTTATGCGAGTCCGTTCCGCCAAATCAGAAATCGAGCCAGCCACGTCCCTATCCTTATTCGCAATCACAACATTAACCGCCGCTTGAGCAATATCTGGCTTTTCCACCGAAACTATAAAGGCATTGACGTTGATGCCGTCCTCTTTGTCAATAACCCGAACCAGTTTCCCAGGCCGTAAATCGTCAAAATCGTCTTTTGACATCTTAAACAGGTCGAGGGCAGTTACGGCATAGCTGACATATGGCACTGATAACTCCTTAAGTATACTTTCAGCCGTGGATTTCAAATTTTCAACATTCTCAAAACGGCGGTCCACCCAAATGCTCTCTTTAACGCCATATGCCGCAAGTGTCGCCGCATCCGCCTCGATGTATGGTTTTCCGCCGTTTACTGCCTCGATACCGAGCTGGTTATTCCCCTCTCCGTAACCGAGCGGATAGAGCCGTGTCAAAATATTCGTTGCATCCACAGTCTTTTGGATTTCCTGCATATTTTTCATATAACGCAGCTCGCACTCGATTTGACCCCTTTCGTCAATTCGCCGCAAATTCAACGTCCACGGCCTTGTTGTTGTGTCGTAAGTCCACATATATTTATCCAAAAACGGCTTCGGTACGCTAAACAGAGCCGCCAGTAGGTTCTCATTCTCCCATTTGTATAAAAATTGGTGGCGGAAATCACAAACGCCCAGCCGCCAATTCTGTACGCTTTGCCTGCCCAAAATATAGTTCAGAACAGTGTTTGTGAACGTCCCGATATTGCCGATGGTGTGGAAGCGGAACAGTACGTTGTCGATAAGCGTTGTGATGACGTGTTCGCACTCATATTCGATAAAATTCGGGCGGGTTAGATTCGTGCCGATAATGCGGAACAATTCCACACGCCGCCCGTTTTCCCACAATTCGACAAAATTATGAACGGCACAATACCTATTTTTCGCATCGTCAATCGGCATTGTAAACCGAGCGTAATGTATGGCGTTCAAGTTCAACGTATATCCGATATTTGTCGCATTTTCCAAAAAGGCAAGCCGCTCCATGCCAATGCCGAAAATGATAATCTTCCGCATTATAAAAACACATCCTTCCACAGTATCCGAATATCAGCGGCGTTAGCGGCAGGCGTTCCCGTGTAAGTAATCTCATTCGGAAAAGTCAACTCGGCGGATGGCGATGGGTGCAACAGAAAAAATTCACTATCCGCCGTCAAAAATCGTATCGCATTTTGGCGGTTTATCGTGATTGTCATCCTATCTGTATCGACAACAAGCTCCTCGCCAGGCCGCAGGGTAAGCCCTGTTAGTTCGATATGGTGGTAAACAAACGTGAAAAACGGCGTACGAGACACCCGCAGAACCCATGGGCTCTTACCCGAATAATGCCGTGCCCTGACAATTGCGGAGCGTGTGAAAATCCGCCAATCACTCGCCCCCTCAAACGGTTGCGAGCGAATAACAGCCCCCTCCGTTTCCAAAAATAAATCAATCGGCTGGGCAAAATTAACCGCCCAGCTTAAATGTCCCCCAGCCGAAAGCCGCCAATCGGACGCACCAACAAAGCCCCTGGTAACATTTACACGTCCAAAAGCCTTTAATTTCAGGCAAGAATCGCCGCTGACTGCCACGGATTTATTAACACGCCCAGCCGTTTCGAGCCGCAAATCAGACGTACCGAGATACGATTTTGCGGCATTAACACGTCCGTCCGTTCCAAGCCGCCAATCGGCAGCCCCCGCAAGCGGATGAGCCTGTGAAATTCGACCTTTTGCGGAAAATTTCAGCAAAAAATCGGCAGAAAACGCCTTGCTCTGGGATAATCGCCCGTTTGCCGTCATCTGCAGGCTCGCATCTCCACGAACACCACGAGAAACCGACAAAGCACCGAAAGCTCTACATTTCAACCCAGCCGAGCCAACAAACCGCACCGCCCAATCATTATCCGAACGCCTGTTAAATTTCCCAAGATTAAACCGCCCACGGTTAAAGCCGCCGCTTGCACCGCCCCCGTGCTTAGGATTCCGCCATTTTTGCACGATGAAAATACTAACGCCAGTCTGCATTTTTGCCTTTGCATCGCCATCAAGACACCTAGCGCGAGAAACATCTCCGTCCGCCGTCAGGTGTGATGAAACGCCATCGACCGAAATGTTTGAACTTTTAACCAAATCCGCATCGGTTGCAAACCGAGGAGCAGCTGCACCGTCCAAAAAAACAGACGGTGCGGCGAACCCGCTCCCTCGGTTAAATTTGCCTAAATTATAGCTAATCACGGCTACTCAAGGCTAATCGTCAGAGCGTTCTGAATAAATTTCGCCTCATCGCCCTCCTCGATAAGTTTCGGGATAGGCACGGCGGCAAAAGCGAATAAATTTCCGCCAGTAGCCGCATCTCGTACGCCAAAATGCGAAATCGTCCCCCAGTCGTCAGTAGCTACAGGGAAACGAATCTCCGCCGCATTACTAACCACGTTAATCCCCGTATCTGCACTAGGTGCTGTAAACGTAATCGGCATCCGTGCATACGAGCCTCCCGTAATCTCCACGCCAGTGTCCTCACTGGTCGGATTTGACGTATACAACGCCAAAAACAGCTGTGTTGGTGCTGTTATCTGCTGATTCCGCAGAAAATGGTTCAGCACCTGCCTACTCAAATGTAAACTCGCACTCATTTTTAAAATCGCGCTCCTTTCTCTTGGGGACGCACTTCCCCATCCGCGCAGTCTCATGGGTCTTGACTGCTTTTCACATCGCACATTTGTCTCTCTACGAAAAAACGCCCCCACAAACGCAAGCCTCTGCGCGGATGGAAACATCAACCGCCAAGAGAACAAATGCGCGACTTTAAAATTACCTATGAAACGCCTTGCGTGTAAATTTCACGGCGGTTATATTACTGCCGCCAGCGTTCCTAAGCATAATAATACACGGTGCTCTTTGCGTACCGTTGGTGTAAACATCCATGCGAACACCACTCCTCACTGCATTATGATTGCTCTGAAAAAAGTTAATGCTCCGAGCAAACGGCTGTGCCGTGAAATTCAAAGTAGCCCTCTTCGCTGTAATTATCTCCTCAGCATCAACAGGCTCAAAAATAGTCGCATTATAAGCCAAATCAGGTTCATCGTCAAAATAAAGCAACCCCTCCGAGCCGCCCAGCCAATGAGCCACCGCCCTCGCCTTTTTCTGCAACGAGAAAACATCTTCGTCCAAGAAAGCCACGTTAATAATAATCTGCCGAATCCCAAAAACAGGCGAATTATAAACCACGTTCCCATGCCGACCAGTAACATCAAATCCTTGCGACTCTGCCTTTTTCGGTGGCAAAAGCCCGCGCATCACAGACTCAACCGCCATGTTAAACTCGCTAGAATGTTTATCGGCAAAGAAAAAGCCGTTATTTTGCCTAGAAAACGTCATGCAAACGCACCCCCAATCCGCCGAGCCTGTGCCAAATTCCTGTTGGTCTTCTGCCAAATTTTCGTGGCAATCTTATCAATATCCGCCTCTTCACGAATATAAAAATTATTGCCAGTTATGGAAATTTCCGTAGGGGCGGTCTCCGACCGCCCGTTTTCTTGCGAATGTTGCGGGCGAACGGAGTTCGCCCCTACATCAGCCGCTGCCACATTCAAAGTCAACTCGCCCAAATTCGGGTCTGCCGTGAAATTCAACACATTTAGCATAGATTTTGTGATGTCCTTTGCGGATTCTTCAAGCGGCTGTAAATAGCTATCCAAGCCGATTTTAAGCCCCTCGCCCAAAAACTCGCCAAATTCCATCGTTTTCCTTGACGGGCTGCGAATATCTGCAGCGGATTTCATTGCTGACATAGCTTTGTTAATAAGATTCCTTGCGGCATTTTGTACCAAACCGCCGCCACTATCAATCCCACGAGCCACGCCACTTGCCATATTTTCGCCGATAGTCGCAAAATTAGCAGAATTAACCTCACTTTCGGCTGTCGAACGCACACCCTGCACCAAGTTCCTGATGCTCTGCTGCACCTCGAAAACACCCGAATTTATCTTATCGTTAATCGCCGTGATTATCGCAGTCGCCAGCTGTGTTGCTGTATCTATGATGTTAGATTTAGTATTTTCCATGCCCTCGATTAAGCCCTCGCCAACAAATTCTCCGATTTCCATCGTCTTTTTGCTAGGCGAGTTCATTACAAAAGTCTCGGTCAAGGGGTTCAAAACGCCGTCCTCTGCCATTTCCTCGGATTTCTCCTGCAGGTCGCCCATGCGGTTATCAATCCCTTGAATCGCACCGTCAACGATATTCTCGCCAACTTCATCAAAGCCTATCTCCTCGACTTTTTCGTTCATAGATTCGTACGCATCTGCAAGGGTGTCAATCAGAGAATCCGAAATCGCATTATTCTCCAAAATGCTAGTAGCCACCTGGTCAATCAGTTCCGAGAAACTTTCACTCATCCCCGCAGGGTCAAGCTCGTTTCGAGTAGCCGCCATCGCCGCCGCCGTGGAATCCCTAAACGCCGTCTCAAGCTCCGCCAGCTCCTCATCGCTCGCATTTACGAGCTCTCGGACACTAGCCGCCGCCTCAACACCGCCAGCCTTTAACTGGTCAATAATCCCCTGGTCAACGCCACGCTCCACCAAAATCCGCATATTCTCCGACCACTCCTCAACCGCCGCCGCATTTGCTCGCAAATTCTCCGTCATCTCCTCGATCGATATGCTAGCCCGCTCTTTGACCGTATCAAACATATTTGTCGTAATCTGCTTGTAATTCTCAAAGGAATTGCTGATTTTGTCCAACGCATCGGCTTGCATCTGCTCCCAATCCGCAAAATCCAAGCCCTGTTCATAAAGCAGCAAACTAACGCCCTCCAAAGATTCCGCCACACTCGTCTGTCCAAGCTCAAACTCCTCTAAAATAGCCACACTCGCCTCTATCGCCTCGCCAAGTGCCTCCTGCGTTTCGATATTAGCATCAAGTGCCGCCCGATAGGTCTCCTCGGCTGCCGTTAGCTCCGCCAAAAGCTCATTACTCGCCTTGCGTGTGCCGTTTATCCAGTCGCCAATCCCAAAAGTCTCCGCCTCAACTTCAGCCCGCCTAGCCGTAACTTCCGCCAGTTCCCGTTCCAGCTCAATCTGCTCCATCCGCAAACGGAAAGTTTCTTCCATTGCGGCATCCATTTTCTGCTGTTCCATCGCTAACTCGATATACTGCTGCAGTTGCTCGTTACTGACTTCCTGCCCATTAGCCAGGTCAATCAGACTCCCCGTAACCGCATCATAACCCAAGGAAAGCCCAGGGATTATATTATTTAACTCGTCAATCGTGCGAGTGAGTTCAAACATCTCCGAGCCTGTCAGATTCCCACGCTCAGCCAATTCCGAGATACTGTCCAAAAGACCTAAGGCGTGGGTTTTGTTATCTTCCATTGCCTGACTATTTTCCAGAAAAGCATCCGCTCCCCGCTCCATTGCCGCCGTCAGTGCCTCATGCCGAGCGGCGAGCTGCTCAGTTTCCGAGTTTAGAGCCTGTGCCTCCTCGTTATTTTTCCGCATATTGCTAATCAAAACGCCAATCCCAACAGCAAGAGCCGCAATAGCCACAGCAATCGCAACAAAAGGGTTCATCATAAGCACAGCAGTAAATTTCGCCCATGCCCCTTTTAGCACCGTCAAAACGCCGCCCTGCATCGCCAAATTAGCCGACAGCTTACCAAACGCCCCTGCAATAATTCCCACATTTTGGATAAATCCACCAATAGCAGTTACCACAGGCCCGAGTGCCGCCGCAAACAACCCAACGCCAATAATAACCGCTTGCGTGCCATCGTCCAGCTCGTTAAATTTCGTGATTATCCCAGTAACAAGCTGTGTCAGCTCAATCAACATCGGAGCGAGTGCCGTACCGATAACAAGGCTGGTTTCTTCAAGTGCCGATTTCATCAGCCCAATCTGCCCGCCAAGCCCCGCCTGCATAGTATCAGCCATCGCCTGGGCGGAATCGGTACTGGTATCAATCGCATAAGCAAGGGCGTAAAAATCTTCATCACTGGCGTTAATAACCGCCAAAAATCCGCTGATTGCCGATTTCCCAACAAGAGCCTCCGCCGCCTGCATCTTTTGGCTATCCGTAAGCCCCGCAAACTCATGCCGCAATTCCTCCAAAATCGGACGTAAATCTCGCATACTGCCGTCCAAATTCTCAGTCTCAACGGCTGCGACCGTCATACCGTCCACGATAATCTCCATCGGTGTCGCCATCTCCAAGAAAAGATTTCTCATGGTAGTACCTGCCTGGCTCGCCTTTATGCCAGAATCCGCCATTAAACCCGTGGTAAGTGCCAAATCTTCCATCGAAAACCCAAACGTACCAGCCAGCGGAGCGGCATACTTAAACGCCTGGCCCATCATCTCCACATTCGTGTTAGAATTACTAGCCGCCGCTGCCAAAACATCCGCAAACCGCCCCGCATCACTAGCCGCATAGCCCATGGCAGTCAGCCCATCCGTTACAATATCCGCCGCCGTCCCCAAATTCGTACCACTAGCCGCCGCAAGGCCCAAAAGCCCTGGCAATGCATCAATCGCCTGATTAACGTCCCAGCCCGCCAGTGCCATATAATACAGAGCATCCGCCGCTTCCGTGGCAGAAAACTGTGTAGCTGCCGCCATCTCTCGAGCCACGGTCGTAAGTCTATCCGTTTCCTCGGCAGTCGTCCCCATAGTAGCCGCCACCGACCTCATTCTATCGTCAAACTGGATAAACGTCTCAACCGCACTTTTGCCAAAATTTATAAGCGGTGCACTGACTCTATCGGTTATCGTTTCGCCAATATCGGTCAACCGCTCGCCCATATTCTGCATTTTCTCAGAAATCTCAGCCAACTGCTGGCTAAACTGCTCCCATCTGCTAGGATTTAGCGCCTCTTGCTGCCGTCTCAAATCCTCGGTAGTTTCCCGCAGCTGCCGATTTAGCAAAACGCTTTCCGCTTCGGCTTTGGCTATCTGTATCGCAAAAGTCTCCGCCTCTTTCGAATTTGCACCATATTCCTCAACGACATTAGCCAGCATTTCTCTTAGTTTCTTCTGTTGTTCGACATTCAGCCGCACCGCCGTTTCCAGCTGCTCTTTTCGGGCGGTCAGGGTCTCGATATTTCTCTCATTGCGACCATACTCGTTCGTAACTTTTTTAAGTTCTTCCTGCGAGAGTTTCAACTCACGGTTAATGCTACCAAGCGTCCGCTCAAACTCCGCCGCTCCATCTATCTGCAACTTCAACCCCGCATATCGTATCCCTCTTTCGATTTCCCCCACCTCCTTTTTTTAAAATCGCGCTTTTTTCTCTTGGGGACGCACTCCCCCATCCGCGCAGTCTCATGGGTCTTGGCTACTAAAATCACTTTGCCGCCACCTCTTATCTATGTTATAATTAACCTATTACAACGTAGGGGCGGGGTTTGCCCGCCCGTTACCCAACAAAGGAGTCACCCCCATGAATTTCCAAGACCTAACAATGGATGCGGACTTAATGCTGTGTGAATTATACAAACTATACCTAGAACGCCGCAAAGACGGCACATTCAAGGTAGATGCAAAATCATTCGCCACGCACGAAATAGCAGAGTCCATTTTTCCAGATTTACTCGTTCCAGACGTACACGAAACCCTGCGAGAATTAGCCAGAGCCGATTATTTGCACCTAATCGAGGCAAGCGGTCAAGTCTTGCAGTTTACCCTAGCCGAAAAAGGCATTATCTATCAAGAAAGCCGATTCCGCCGAGATTTGAAAAAACTAGTAGATTTTATCCTAAAACTGCGTGGATTTATGATTTTTATCGTCTGATTACCAAAACCCAACAGGCAACTCATCAAAGCCCTTAACTTTCTTAGTTTTCTGCACTTTCTTCACGTCCGCATTAGACAAAGACGGAGCGGACGGCACTTTTTCAGTCCGTCCGCTCACCGCCTTGTTCTCCTTAATCCACTCCGCAAACAAGCCAAAATAATAATAAAAATTCGACCCCATAAACTCGTCAAACCCCATATTTAGCTTAGTCCGAGCGAAATAGATATGAAAAAACCAGTTAAAACCTAGTTTTTTTTATCGTCCGTATCCGCATTTTCCGCATTGTCTACAAGTTCGGGAATATCCACCTTTTGGCTCTTCGACAAGAGATTCGCCAATTTCAATAGCGTAACCTCCAAAAATTCCTTAGTGTAACTTTCGCCTTGCAAATCCGCCAAACTCACGTCCACTCCGCCAGCCTTTAACGCCACAAACAACATCTTCATCAAGCTATCAAGCGTTGCCGTCCCCTTAACAAAATGGTCAAACAAGACCAAAAAGCTAGTATCCGTAAGTTCTTCCAACTCCGCCAAAGCCGCAAAAGTCAACCGAGCAGGGTACTCCACGCCACCCAACTCTATCATAATCGGCTCTATATTCGACCGCACAAATTTAGTCATCAGATTCGCCCTCATTTCCTAAATCTCCGTCCTCGACATCGACATCGACAGGCGGCGTTTCCGAAATTTCAGGCGTTTCAGGCACAACAGGAATTTCAGGCACTGCCGCCACAGGCAAATTCGTCTCACTAAAAATCGGTGTCCTAAAAAATTCCTCTCGGCTCAAAACCGCTCCGTCCGCCCTGTTCGTCAGATATTTCACACGCCAAATGTCATTAAACGGCATTATCTTGATTTTGTAAGCCGCATCGGGTTCGGGTATATTATTCGTGCGTGTCCTACGGTTCTCATCAGCTGGCACGAGCTTACAGACAGGATGCCAAAAATACACATAACTCCCGTCCGAATTCTCGCTCCAATACCCAAAAGCAAACTCCTTAGCTACGTTTGTGGTCTTGCTAATAACAAAACCGTCCGCATCCGTTTCGCCCTCCAAGTCAATCAGCAAATCAGTAGGCAAAGCCACCGCCTTTAAGCTAATTTCCGCCCCCGATGTACGGTTCAAATAATCAAAAATTATACCACTAGCATAAATCTCGACCTCCGCCATCGTGCGAGCCAGCCCCAATTCCTTAATTATCGGAATCTCGATAACAGGCGCATATTCAATCATATCTCGCTCACGCTTCCTGATCACCGCCCAAAAGGACGAACCAATCGTTACCTCATACTCAGGCACTACATACTCCATCTTTCTACCTCCTTTTTTTAACATCGCGCGTTTTTCTCTTGGGGACGCTTGCCCCCATCCGCGCAGTCTCATGGGTCTTGGCGGGCGGATTCTATCCGCCCCTACGAAAAAAAATCGCAAACCGCAAACGTAGGGGCGAATTCCATTCGCCCGTGGGTCAAAAAACCGCCATGACCCACCCACCGTAAACGGTTGCGGGCGGTTGGAAACCGCCCCTACGAAAAAAATGCCCCCACAATCAACCCAAATTCTTCTCATACTCCGCCAACATAGCCGACAAAACCGCCCCCGCATTATCCTCCCAAGCAGGAATAACAATCGGCCTCCTAACAAACCGCCCAAAGCCACCAGCCCGCCCACGCCGCCTAGCCCGTCCAACGGCACGATACCCAAACTCCAAAAACCGCCCATAAAAGCCGTCTTTCGTGTACCCTATCCGCATTTCCGCACTGTCAGGCAAATACTCGCTACCAATATTCCGCCTTAAATTCCCAGTCCGATTATTGACATTCCCCACCGCCGCCTTGACCAGCACATCAGCCCCAGCCTCCAAAACCGCCTTTTGTACACCCTTATCAGCCGTCTTTTTAGCCATTTCAGCCAATTCCGCCGCCAGTTCTTCACAGCCGTTTAGGATTTCCATTGCGAATAAATCTCAAACTCGAAATAGCTAACAATCAGCTTATTTTCGGTGTCAAACTTAGTCTGCACCTCAAAGCCAATTTTATTTTCAAGCAGCACCCGTTTCAAATCGTCCAGAGTAGGGTCAAACTCCGTCTCCGAAACGTGCGTAACAGCAACTTTGACAATCTCACGCCAAATCTCGCCGCTCGCTCGCTCAAATCGGCTTGCATACTCGCTGTACACAATAAAAGTAGGCTTGCTCTCAACCGCCATATAATGAAAAACAGGCACACCCACGCCCTGCAAAATCTCATATAATTCCAAAATTTTCATTCTACCACCTCCAAAATCGCAATCCGCCAACGTAGGGGCGGATTCTATCCGCCCGTGGGTCAAAAAACCGCCATGACCCACGCACCATAAACGATTGCGGGCGGATTCTATCCGCCCCTACATCAACAAATCAACCCTCAAACCGTTCCAACGTAACATCAGTAATCGGCACGCCATGAGAAAGCGCCGAAAACGTCCGCCCAACATTATAACGCTCGCCGCCAATCTCGATGACGTGCCGACTAGAAAGCCGCTTATCCTGCCGAATCCGAATCTTACGCAAAACCTTGACTTCCTCGGCTTGATTAACTAAATAATACTCGTCCACCGTAAAGCCCAATTCCGCATAAAAAAAACGCCTATACGGTTCAAAGTCAAAGACCAGCGAGCCACCAACCGTCTGTCGAGGCACTTTCAAAAACGCCGCCGCCACGCCATCGTTAAACATTTTCGTCCTCGTCCTTTTCGTCCTTTTCGTCCTTGCCAGTAAACACAGCCGCAAGCGACAAAACAATCTTGATACCCTCATAATACCGAAGATACCTATCCGCCGCCGCATCCGCCCCAAAATGTGCCTTGGCATACAAAGTAGCCGCCTGTTTAAGCAAGGGATGCGGATTTTCCCTGTGTTTCTTCGCAATCCTAACCCCAGCCGTCCGCAAATCCGCATAACACGCATCCACCAAGCCAGCTATCTCTGGCGTAAATTCATCGTCTAAGACTCGTAGCGACAATTTTATCTCCTCTATGAGTTTCATTACTCCACCTCCTTAAAAATCTCCAACAAAAAATAGCCTATATCGGCTATTTTCTGCATATATTGATATTTTTCACATCTGCTACCAAAAAACGGATTTAAAAGCGGCTTGCTCCTCGGCGGTCAATTTCTGTTTTAGTGCCGTTTTTTCGTCATAAAGTCGGAATATTGCTAACTCTTCGTCAGTTATGGTGGTACGGTATTTCTGCCAATTTTGACGAGCGTGGTTTAGGCTCACGACATTAAGACCGCCTGGAAAAGTGGGGTCGTCTTGTTGCAAACTGTCATTTCCCCATTCGCATACCTCGCAAATATCAAAATCATCACGGTATTCAAACTCAAATTCTCCGCATACTGGACATTTCACTGGAACTTTCTTCATTTTTTACGCGCTCCATATTCTTTAAATTTTCGGTTAAAATATACAAGCCCATTTGTTGGCTTAAACATCGTCCTAATCCCACGGTCGCCGCTCCGTACAAAATCATTCGTCCGTCTGTCGTATCGGACAATAGAACCGTCAGTAGCCCTAAATCCTAAAACATTCCTACTAGTAGCAGACCGCACCAATCTTTCGGCACGACTTGCATACTGGGCTTGAGTGTAGCCTTTATATTGACCAGAATGGTCGCTCTTACCACCGCCGCCAAAATGCCGTTTCAAATTCTTTGCCGTAAATCCATTTAACCGAGGATTAGCACCACTAGGGGAATTCCCCACACGCCGTAGCGATTTACTACTCGCTTTCCCCAATTATACCACCTCCTCCAAAAAAAGTCAAAAATTCATCGTCCAAGACTCGCAAGGCTAATTTTATATCCTCCAAGAGTTTCCCTCCTTAAAAATTTAATTTGACACCGCTCATTCTTTTGTGGTACACTAATTATGGTAAATGTCGCACCTGTCCGCTGGCAGTGCGTGGATTGAAACAAAAAAGCAACCTGCCGAAATTTCCGACAGGCTGCAAACACCGCCCCCTTACCTAAAAACCCCCAAAATCAACTCCACCACCATGTTAAGCAAAGCAACGCAACCAACCACCACCAAGCCCAACCTAGAAATAGGGTCTAATTCATCACAAACGGCAGTAATACAGCTTTGTTTTGGGCGATTAACTCATCAAAATTGTATTCCCATAGCTTTATTATCGGGAATTTCTGCACTAATTCCTCGCCCGTAACATGATTGCGATATGTTACCGAATAAAAATCTGGCACATCATTTTTTTGTCTAGCTGAATTACCATCTCCTGCGGCAATATCACGGTAGCACGGTATTCTTCCTCGAATTGCTTGCTCTGCGGCAGATTGCTGATTAGCCCGTGCCATTCGTATTCTATCAGCCTAAACAGCATTGTCTTGTCGGATTGAGTTTGCACTTCGATAAAATATAGGTAGCCGTCAATCGTGAACGACAAATCCCGAGCTAAATCCGTCTCCATATCGCCCGTTATCTTGCCGAAATTATCTTTCAAAGTCCGTTCGGTATTTTCCAAAAATTGTACCACAGCCGTTTTCGGGTTGTGTTTCATGCCGAACGAGCCGTTTATGAATTTTACTAGCTCCTGCTTGTCGCATTTTAGCAAGTTAAGTAACTCATCATGTGCGACTAATTTTTCACGTTTTTCACGTTTTTTGATTTTCTTAGCCCTTTTGGTTTTTCTCATGGTTTTATTGTACCACAAAATAACTAGCCAATCAATTCATCTTGAAATTTAGGACTATCGCAAGGCTAAAAGTTCAACAACGAGTGCACTATCAACAACAGGCGGCAATATCAAAATCCCCATTATCTCATCATAGAGTGCATCAAACCGCCCCACATCATCGAGATTCAATCCGCTGGCATCTGTCAAAAAAGTGATAATAGCCTGCCCTGCACTAAATTCTATCGCCAACCCCAACTCGCCAACCCAGTCAAAATGCCCCGACTGCACATAATCCTCCATTCGCAACCTGCCCGCCGCCAGAGCCTGATTGTACGCCTCTATATTGCCCTGCATGGGGCTGTTCTCCCACATGGCAAATATACTCTCGTTGTACAATTCCAACAAGCCGTTTTGTTCAAATTTCACAAACAACTCCATGTTATTATGTGCAATAATCGGTGCGGTCGCAATAACTCGCTCCTCATACAAAGAATACGCAATCCCCTCCATAACCGAAACCAGCAAAAACACATCTTCCGCCGTCTCCACGGCAAAATCAGCGGTCGGCTGCATATCCAAAAAAATAACAGACATTCCCGCCGCCACTATCCCCGTGTCTACAACCTCAACCCGTATCCCAAAATTCTCCAAATCCTCTCCAACATTACCGCCGCAAGCTACCAGCACCAAAATAAAAAAAGCCACAACCAATTTTTTAATAACCAAATCTCCTCTCAACCTAAATCCGCCCCAACCCCCCAAACTCGCAAGCCGCACGGGCGAATATTATCCGCCCCTACGTTAATGTTATCGCCAAATTATCGCCAAAATAAAAATTTAAAGTTTGTCCACTTTTCAAAGTGGTGGGGTGTGGGGCAAAGCCCCACGGTTTTGCCGTGGGGCTTTGTGTCGTTCTGTATCTATGGGTTTAATAATTGCCCGGGTCTTAAATCTGGTACGGATATGCCCATGGCCTCTAATCCTGCACGGCGCTCATCGAGAGCGTTTTGTGCCCCTGCACCTAACATTCCTTGTACCGCCTCTTCCCACATCGCATCGAAATTCTCAACAGGTGCTACTATGATGTTCGTTAATGCCTGTGATGTCATCTGCTGGAAAGTTGGGCCGAACTCCGAGCTAACTGGCGTTCCGCCTGGTATCGCATGATGTACGGGTACTCTCGCATTCGACATTGCAATGTTGTAGGAATCCATTATCAAAGCGGGGTCAATGCCTGGGTAGTTGCCCGTAAGCATCGCTATGTTTGCATAGTAATTTCCTAAATCAACACCGTTGATTACCAAAGTAAGGTCAATGTTGTTCGGCGAATATACACGCATCTCTGTCGTGTCATTGTCAACCATCAACATGGCTACTGTCTCTATGCCGTCTACTACAATTCTCTCGTGATGATAACCCTCAACGCCGATTTGTAAGAACAACCTGTTGTCAAGTCTGCTCATCCAGTCGAGATATTCCAAAGCGCCAACGGGATTGCTGCTGGTGGCTGGAATAAATACGTGGAAACCGCTCGTAGGATATGTGATTTTTTGGCTTTGTCCCGTGATTGGATTTTGGAAAGTATCGATCGGCACGAAACGTGCGTTTGGATCAACTTCGTTCAATCTGTTCATAATGTCAGGGTTTGGCCGCCATAGCTGATCCCAGTTGTGCGTGTACGAACCAACTTGGTTTGCAATGGTCAAATTATCCGTAAATTCGTCGCCCGTATGTACAGGGAAATCTGGGAAAATAAGCCCTTCGTCAAACATTTGGCTAAGCAAGCGAACGCCATCGCCATAACCTGGCAACAAGAAATGCCTGTCGCCAATCGTGTACATCCAAATCTCCGCATCGCTCAGACTTGGGTCAATGAAAGTTTCAAGCAATCCGCCCATTCTCCAACGAATATCGTCGGTGGTTACGAGTGGAATAAGGTTATCTACGCCCAAAACATCGGCATTATCTCTGAAAGCCCGCAAAGCGTTGATATATTCATCCGTCGTCGTCGGCAAGTCCATGTTCAGAGCTTCGAGCCAGTCGGCACGGATATTCGTAACCATACGAGGGGTATGCACTCTACGTTGCATTATCGAGAAAATCTCGTTTGTGGTTGGGTTCTGATTTTGCCATAGCAAATCGTCCAGCCAGCTATTCAAGCTAGGCAATCTGTGCAAATGCTCTTCCAACAGTGGGGACATATCCAAAATGCCGCCCAAATTACCAAAATGCTCAACCATGCCGCCATTAAAGGTCATAGCCAAATCGGGAGCTTCGCCCGCCGCCATAAGCGTAGGCAGCACTTCGCCCTCATCCCAGCGACCAATCGCTTGGAAGGTTACTTGCATATTAAGCTCTCTCAGCACTTCTTCTTGAATCCACTGGGTAAAGAAATTATTAGCGGAATCCACATGACCAATACCGCCTCTATCCCAGGTAAGCACACTAAGCTCCGAAAACGGTCTATCGCTAGCCGCACCATCGCCGCCGCCAGCCGCCTCGCCCGCTGGCGCTGCACCTTGCTGTCCTCCTGCCGCACCCGTAGCTGGCGCATCCGCACCAGTACCACAAGCCGCAACCACCATAACAACTGCCATCAAAGCAGCCATCAAAACAACTCTTTTCATTCTGTCTCCTCCTTATTCTACCAACCTAAGGTC
>WRKH01000293.1 GCA_009778175.1 Turicibacter sp. | reverse complement strand
AATGAGGTTTTGGCAAAATTTTTAGCTATTATGTTTTAACTTTCGCCATTTTATATCACTAAAATTTTTTTGTAACCTATGTTTGACACTTCTACAAATTTTTTCAAAATTTTTTTAAAAAACTATTGACAAACTCCCCACACCATGTTATCATATAAATACAAATTAGCACTCAACAAGGCAGAGTGCTAACAACACCCGCCAAACCCACTAATCAAGGGGAAAATTGGCAAAAGGGGGCTTAACAAAACCATGAACGACCGCAAAATTAAAATCCTAGAAGCGATTATCAACGACTACATCCGCACCGCCGAACCCATCGGCTCGCGCACAATCGCCAAACGCTACAACTTCGGCATAAGTTCCGCCACAATCCGTAACGAGATGAGCGACTTGGAAGACATGGGGCTAATAATCCAACCGCACACCTCCTCGGGGCGCGTGCCGTCCGACCTGGGCTACCGCCTGTATGTCGACAGCCTCATGCACCACCGCCCGCTGACCGAGGACGAGACAATCTCCCTGCAACGCATGATAATGAAACATCTCGACCGAGACCTCATGCGTGAAATCGCCAAAAAAATCGCCTATCTAACGCAATACGCCACAATCGTCTCCGAGTCCGCCGAGCCGCACGCCGTCATCAAATACGTCCAACTCATGCCAATCGACGACCACTCCATCCTAATCATCGTAGTTACCGAAATAAAATCCGTCAAGAACAAGCCCCTAAACCTGGACGATCCGCCCGATTACGACACCCTCGCCCAACTCGCGCGCCTGCTCAACGCCGCCCTGCACAACAAGACAATCAAGGACATCGACAAACCGCTAATTTCCGCCCTCCTCGCCGCATTCGGGCCACACGCGCACCTGCTCATCCCAATCCTGGGCGTAATCGAGCAAGCCCTCCAAGCCGACAATCAGACCTACACGAGCGGCGTGAACAATTTCCTAGCGTTCCCAGAGTTCGCCGACCCTGCCAAAGTCCAGTCCCTGCTCCGCACCATCGAGGAGGGCAAAATCCTCTCCGCACACCTAGACGAGTACGGAAAGGTGCAAATAACAATCGGCAGGGAGAACGAAACGCCAATCTTACAAGAATGCAGCGTAGTCCGCACGGCGTTCCCAATCCACGGCAAGCGAGCGACAATCGGCATAATCGGCCCAACACGCATGGATTATTCCCAAGTAGTTTCGGTCGCACACGCCGTTTTAACCAACTTAAACGCCGTTCTCACGGCTTTGAAGAAATAAAACCGTGGGGCTCTGCCCCACACCCCGCAAGGGGCTCTGCCCCTTGACCCCGCAAGGAGCGCGCCCCTTGACCCGCTCATTTTTGAGGATTTTGATTCAAAATAAAGGAGGATTTTATGCACGAAAATGAGGAAAAATTAGACGAAGTGGAAATTTTAGACGGCGTGGTGGAAGATGCCGAAGATGCCGAAATCGAGGAAAAAGACGAATACGCCGAATTGTTGGACAAATATCAGCGGAGTTTGGCGGAATTCGACAATTTTCGCAAGCGGACATTGCGTGAAAAATCCGCCGCTTACGATTCTGGGCTGATTGGGGCGGTGGAGAAATTGCTGCCAGTAATCGACAATTTCAACCGCGCGCTCGCCAGCCCCACCAACGCCGAAGACAGTTTTTATCAGGGAATTTCCATGATTGCCAAACAGCTTGACAATTATTTGGCGGAGCTAGGCGTTGAAATAATCGACACGCAAACGACAGAGTTCGACCCAAACCTGCATTTTGCAGTCGCTCATGTCGAAGACGAGTCGCTCGGCAATAACGAAATTGTCGAAGAATTACAAAAAGGTTACGTTTACAAGGGCAAGACCATTCGCCCTAGTATGGTAAAAGTTGCAAATTAAAATATAAAATTTTTAATATTTAGGAGGAAAAAAATAATGGCAAAGATTATAGGAATTGATTTAGGAACTACCAACTCTTGCGTGGCGGTCATGGAGGGCGGACAGCCTGTGGTTATCGCCAATAGCGAGGGCATGAGGACTACGCCGTCTATCGTTGGCTTTACCAAGGCGAACGAACGCCTTATCGGCGAAACGGCGAAACGGCAAGCTATCACGAACCCCGATAACACGATTTCTTCTATAAAAAGGAGAATGGGGACGGATTTTAAGGCGCGCGTCAACGAGAAAGATTACTCGCCGCAAGAGATTTCTAGCATGATTTTGCAGAAATTAAAGACCGATGCGGAAAGCTATCTGGGCGAAACCATTACGAAAGCGGTCATCACCGTGCCGGCTTATTTCACGGACAGCCAACGGCAAGCAACCCTCGATGCTGGGCGGATTGCAGGGCTTGAAGTGGAGCGGATTATCAACGAACCCACGGCGGCGGCTCTTTCCTACGGGCTTGACAACGAAAAAGAGCAGAAAATCATGGTTTACGACCTCGGCGGCGGCACGTTCGACGTGAGCGTTATCGAAATCGGCGACGGCGTTATCGAGGTGCTGGCGACCAGCGGCAACAACCATCTCGGCGGCGACGATTTCGACGACAGGATTATGAAATTCTTGGTCTCCGAGTTCAAAATTAGGGAAAATATTGATTTGAGCCAGGACAAAATGGCGGCACAAAGGCTCAAAGAGGCGGCTGAAAAGGCGAAAAAAGAACTTTCGACCGTTACGACTACCAATATAAATTTACCGTTTATCACAATGAACCAGGACGGCCCGAAACACATGGACATCGACCTCACGAGGGCGAAATTTGACGAATTAACGCATGACCTTGTCGAGGCGACAATGGGCCCTGTGCGGACGGCTTTGTCGGATGCGGAGCTGGAACCTTCCGACTTGTCGAAAGTTTTACTCGTGGGCGGTTCGACACGCATTTTGGCGGTGCAGGAGGCGGTCAAAAAGCTGACTGGCAAAGATCCTTTCAAGGGCATAAATCCAGACGAATGTGTCGCTCTCGGTGCGAGCATACAGGGCGGCAAGCTGGCTGGCGACACGGGTGCGACCGACATTCTGCTGTTGGACGTAACGCCATTGTCGCTCGGCATCGAAACGCTCGGCGGCGTGGCAACCAAGCTGATTGAGCGTAATGAAACCATTCCAGCGAAGAAGACGCAAATATTTTCGACAGCGGAAAATAATCAGACGGCGGTTGACATTCACGTGGTGCAGGGCGAGCGGCAGTTTGCCCGAGATAACAAGACCCTTGGGCAATTTCGGTTGGACGGCATCGCACCCGCACAACGTGGCGTGCCGCAGATAGAAGTTACATTTGACATTGACGCAAACGGCGTGGTTAGCGTTTCCGCAAAGGATTTGGGGACTGGCAAGGAGCAGAAAATCACGATAACGGCAAGCTCGAATATGTCGGATGCGGACATCGAGAAAGCTGTGAAAGATGCCGAGATTTACGCCGAGCAGGACAGGGTTCGCAAGGACGCAATCGACGCGAAAAACGAGGCGGAGACCATTATTTTCCAGACGGAAAAGCTGCTTGAAGACATGGCGGACAAGGTCGATGCGACGGACAGGTCGATGCTCGAGGACGAAATGGCGAAATTAAAGCAAATCAGCGAGCCGCTCAAAGCGGACGAGATGAACGAATCGGACACGGTCATGTTGCGGTCGGCGATCGAGGCGTACACGAAAGTCTTGAACGAATTTTCAGCGAAACTTTATCAACAAGCCGCTCCGCAGGCGGACGGCGGGCCTGGATTTGATGGGCATGGCGAACAACAAAATTTCGACAATTTTGACGACAATGTTGTCGATGGAGAATATACAGAAAAATAAGAGGAGCTTAAAATGGCGGACAAACGCGATTATTATGAGATATTAGGCGTAAATAAGCAGGCGAGCGAGAGCGAGTTAAAGAGTGCGTACAGGAAATTGGCGAAACAATATCATCCCGATGCCAATCCCGACGACGTGAAAGGCGCCGAGACGAAATTCAAGGAAATAAGCGAGGCTTACGCCGTTTTAAGCGATGCGGACAAGAGGGCGGCATACGATAATTACGGTCATGCCGCCTTCGACCCGGCACGTGGCGGCGGATATTCGACAAATTTCGACATGGGCGATTTGTTCAGTTCGATTTTCGGCGGCGGCGGCATAGACGAGTTGTTCGGAGGGTTCGGCGGAATGGGCGGATTCGGCGGACGGCGGCGGTCTGGGCCACGGCGCGGCGCGGATTTGCAGATGCGGATTCAAGTCGAATTTGAAGATGCCGTTTTCGGCACAACAAGAGAGGTGCAGTTGCAGTCGCACGACACCTGCGACGAGTGCAAAGGCAGCGGCGCAAAGCCAGGGACGTATGCGCAAAGTTGCGGCGATTGCGGCGGCAGTGGGCAGGTGCGCGCGACACAGCAGATTTTGGGCGCGTCCATGACGACCGTCCGAGAATGTCCGACCTGTCGTGGCGAGGGCAAGATTATCAAAGAGCCTTGTCAGAAATGCCGTGGCGTTGGGAAATTGCGTTCCACGAAGACGTTGACGGTTACCGTGCCGAAAGGGATTGACAGCGGACAGAGTATTCGGCTATCGGGCAAGGGCGAGCCAGGCGAAAAGGGCGGTCAGCAGGGCGATTTGTTGATAACGATTCTGATAAAGCCGCACAAGGTTTTTGCACGACAAGGCACGAATTTATATTTGGATTTGCCGATTACGTTCGTGCAGGCGGCGCTCGGGGACGAGATTTCCGTGCCGTTGTTGGACGGCTCGGAGGAGAAGTATGTCATCAAGGCGGGGACGCAGCCAGGCAGCACGGTGCATTTGCGAGGCAAGGGAGTGCCGAGTTTGCGGAATAATCGCAATGTTGGGGATTTGGTGGTTACGCTGAATGTTACCGTGCCGACGAGTTTGAATGAGAAGCAGCGTGAGCATTTGCGGGCTTTTAATGAGGCTATGGGGGATGAGTATAATAAGGTTGGGGTTTGGGATAAGATTAAGAATACGTTTAAGTGAGGGAGAAATCGGGGTGTGTTCTAGCACGGAACACGCCCTGATTTGTGGGGTTTTGGAGGTTGTTGGAATGGAAAAAGTGTGGATTGGCGACGTATTTGCACAATATCCAGGGCAATGGGTAGTTATGACTGATTTGAATTGGGCTTATGACGGTTTGAATAGGAAATTAGGTTATATTTACGGTGTTTACAAAACTTGGGAAGCCGCCAGAGAAGTCATGCTTGAATTAGAAAAAACAATGAGCGATGTTGCTATCGTTGAGGGCTATGACGAAACTCCGCATATAGGAGGGTTGTTCGTATGAATTGGGCAAAATCAGCCTTGACTTTCTTCCCATTTATGGTATAATGGATTTGTGAATTTGTGAATGTGTTAAATGGGGGTGTTGGAATGGAAAAAGTGTGGACACAGGAAATTAAAATGCAGCATCCAGGGAAATGGATTGTTATGACTGACACGGACTGGGCTTATGACGGACGAAATCGGAAAATCGGCTTTGTGTACGGCGTTTACGAAACTTGGGAGACTGCTATGGAAGTACGAGATGGATTAAGCCAAACTCACGAAAAAGTTTCAATAATTGAGGGCTATGACGAAACTCCGCATATAGGGGGATTATTCGCATGAATTGGGCAAAATCATATGAACCAATAATGATTGACTTTACATCGGATAAATGGGGACGTGTGTATATTAAAGCCGACATTTTGAAAAGTGATTTGTTGTCTTTCGATGAAATTGAATTTAAGCTAGACACAGCCTCGGATTTTGTTACGTTAAGTATGACGGATTTATATAAATTAGGCTACACGGACGAACATTTGCGAACCTGCCCCACGCACGGCATAGTTACCACCGCAGACGGCAAGGAGATTGTTTTACAGTATTTAACCAACATTTCAATCAAATTTGAGGACAGGGAATTTCAGCAGGTCAAGGTATATTTTGCGATTGGCACAAAAATGCGGACGTTATTTGGCAATAATATTCTAAAATATTTTAACCTAACGATAGACCGAGACAAGGGTTTTGTGGCGTTAAACAGGCGGACGACCGAACCAACCCTGTCCGCTGGCGAACTGCCCTTGCAAATTTATTCTTTGCAGGGCAAAAATCAGCCTTGACTTTCTTCCCATTTATGGTATAATGGGTTTGGCTGTGAAAATATTTTCATGGCAAAATTGACAAAAAGGTGGGATTTACGGTGTTGCGTGAACTTTTTAAGGATTATTTTAAGATTGGAAACATACTTAGTCCAAAGGATTTGGCTGACAGTGCATTGATGAGCGAATTTACCAAGCATTACAACGCTTTCACGGCGGAGAACAACATGAAACCGATGTATATCGGCGTGAGTGAGGACGAGTTCGATTTCAAATGGGCGGATATGTTGGTGGAATGGGCTGAAAAGGCTGGTGTTACGGCGATTGGGCATACGTTGGTGTGGCATGGGCAGTCTGCACCGTGGTTGAACATGGGTGCGGACGGTGCGCCGCTACCGAGGGCAAAAGCCATGGCGAATATGGAGAAATTTATCAAGGGTTACGTTTCACGGTACAGTGGGCGGATTTATTCTTGGGACGTGGTCAACGAGGCGTTCAAGGACGACCGTGAATACACAGGCGACTGGCGGGACGGTTTGCGGAAATTGGAGACGAATCCGAAAGCGACTGCACCGTGGTATTTGGCGTTTGAGAACGGTGCGGATAAGGCGAAAGGCGAGAGCGGAGCGGATTACATTTTTTATGCGTTTTATTTTGCACGGAAATATGATTCAAAAGCGGTGCTATATTACAATGATTACAACGAGGAAGTTCCTGTAAAACGTGCACAAATAGCCGACATGGTGGAGAGTGTGAACGAGTTGTGGAAGAGTCATGCGGATTATGATGGGCGGCTGTTGATTGAGGGGATTGGGATGCAGGGGCATTGCAACCACAACACGAATTTAGCGGACGTAAAGGAGAGCGTGGACAGATTTGCACGGACTGGTGCACGGATTTCCATAACGGAGTTGGACGTAACATTTGGGGCACATGATAACCCAGCTGTGCCGCTTACCGCCGAGCAAGCCGAGCAGCAAGCGGCTATGTATGTTGAGTTATTCAAGATTTATTTGGATTATTCGAAGTATATTGAGCGGGTAACTTTTTGGGGGATGAATGATGAGCGAAGCTGGCGGGCTTGGGGGTCGCCGACGTTGTTTGATGGGGCGTTTGCGGAGAAAGTGGCTTATCGTGAGATTGCAGGATTGATGTAAATTTTATAGAGACAGACAGCTGTTTGTCTCTATTTTTTGTACGACAAATTCCCGCTATCCTGCCAAAATAGCTAGATAATAACCTACCGCAAATATAAATCCTGGCAGGGTATTAGCGACTTTTATCTTTGTACCAAGCACCATGTTCATGCCTATTCCTAACAACATTACACCGCCCACAGCGGAAATTTGCGAAATTAACAGGGGCGTAAAGACATCTTGCAAATGCCCTGCGAAAAGTTCTATGCTACCTTGATACAGAAAGACGACAATGGCGGATAACAATACGCCTACTCCAAGAGATGAGGCTAAAATCATGGACGTAGCCCCATCGAGTATAGATTTTGTGGTAATAACACTTAAATCCCCCAAAAGCCCGCTGTTTATAGACCCTACAATGGACATGGCACCCACACAAAATAGGATTGTAGAGCCAACGAACCCCTCCGCAAAGGTAGAATCTTTGTTATCTCCCTGCAGTTTACTTTGCACAAGCCTCCCAAACCTGTTCAAACTATCGTCTATTGCGAGTAATTCGCCCATAAGCGTACCTAATGCAAGCGATGCAACAATCAGCATAATATCGCCCGCTATCGCATTCGATACTCCCATAACCACAACACAGAGTCCGATTATCTTTATCAAACCCTCGCCCAACGATGGCTTGATTTTTCCTTTTAGCAGCAGACCTACGCTGCCGCCCGCAATTATCGCTAAAGCGTTCATTAAGCTACCCATACATGACCTCTTTTCGTAGTGAATTCCATAATTCATTATAGTGTTCTTACCCACAATGTGCAAGGGGAAAAATAGAAACCTCGATGCAAGGGGCTTTAAGTTGCTGTTAGCTGACGAAAATCGCAGGAAACTGACCTTTCGGGGCATAATGTATAAAATTTTTGAATTTAATAGTTGTCATGTGGTATAATGGGTGTATAGACAAATGAGAGGAGCGAACCATGGCACAAAAAACCCTACAAACCGCCAAAAAGGCTAAGGCAGACGAGTTTTACACCAAGATAAATTTCATAACGGACGAATTGCTATATTACATCGACAATTTTAGGGACAAGACAATCTTTTGCAACTGCGATGACCCTTACGAAAGCAATTTCTTCAAGTATTTTGCGATGAATTTTAATGTTTTCGGCTTGAAAAAGCTGATTGCAACCTGTTATGTAGGCTCACCCATTGCAAACACGCAACTTTCGCTGTTCCCAGACGAACCGCTGGAAGACCGCACCACAAAAGCACCGCATAAAATCGTCATTACCGAGGTTGACGACTATAACAACGATGGAGTCGCCAATTTATTTGACGTTGAATGGCTGCTCGAAAATAAAAAGAACGTGCTGACACGCCTAAATGGGGACGGCGACTTTCGTTCGCAAGAATGTGTGGAATTACTGAAAGAGGCTGACATTGTCGTTACAAATCCGCCATTTTCGCTGTTCCGTGAGTATGTGGCACAATTAGTGAAACACGATAAAAAATTCATTATAATCGGTAATCAGAACGCCCTCACTTACAAAGAGATATTTTCGCTAATCAAAGAGGACAAGTTGTGGTTAGGCTACTATTGCGGCGATATGTCGTTTTCGGTACCCGAATATTACGAGGAACGCACCAGTCGCTTTTGGGTTGATGAGAATGGAAAAAAATGGCGTAGTATGGGCAATATTTGTTGGTTTACCAATTTCGATATAGAAAAACGCAACCAAGAATTGCCGCTATACAAAAAATATTCGCCCGAAGAATATCCACATTACGATAATTACAACGCAATAAACGTGGACAAAGTGCTTGAAATTCCATATGATTGGGGCGGCGCAATGGGCGTACCTATCACGTTTTTGGATAAACATAATCCCAAACAATTTGAAATAATAGCACTCGGAATCGTGGGCAGTATTGACTTTTCCAGCGAGAAAAAAATGGAGATATTAAAAGACGGAGAACCCACGGGAAAATACACGATAAACGCCAAGGGCACATTATACCGCAAATATAACACGGAAACCGACAAAAAGCCGCCTGCGTTCAAAGATGCGGAAACGGGCGAACTATATCAGAGCATATACGCAAGAATAATAATCAGACGAATAGGAGAAACACAATGAAAATCGAACTACATGAAATGACGATTGCAGAGGTTGCGGAGGGCTTTTTAGAAAAGCCAAGAGGGGCTGTTACGGCATATAACGGCAAATTAAACATACGTCCAGCGTATCAAAGGGAGTTTGTTTATAAGGAACAAGAACGGAATGCAGTCATTGATACCGTTTTCAAAGGCTATCCGCTTAATGTCATGTATTGGGCGAAAAACGAGGACGGAACATTTGAAATGATAGACGGACAACAACGTACAATAAGTTTTTGCCGATATTTGCAGTTCGGCGGCTTTCAGTACGAAGTTGACGGCTATCCAATGGCTTTCCACAGCCTTACCAGACCTGACCAAGAGAAAATCCTCGATTATAAGCTAATGATTTACATTTGCGAGGGCAATGACAAGGAAAAACTCGACTGGTTCAAAATTATCAACATAGCGGGCGTAAAGCTAACTGACCAAGAGTTGCGAAACGCTGTATATACTGGTTCGTGGCTAACGCACGCAAAATCAATATTTAGCCAAACTGGCATCGGAGCGGCAGGGCTTGGCAAAAATTACCTTAACGGCTCGCCAATCCGCCAAGAATTTTTAGAAACCGCCCTAAAATGGATAAGCAAAAACAACATAGAATCCTATATGTCCGCCCATCAGCACGACCCGAACGCCAATGAACTGTGGACGTACTTTAAAAACGTGATAGAATGGGTAAACATCACATTCACAACATACCGCAAGGAAATGAAAGGCTTGGACTGGTCGAATTTGTACGACGAATTTCACGCCGCCGTCCTCGACACAGCCGAATTAGAAAACCGCTTGCAAGCCCTAATCTTGGACGACGACGTTACAAACAAACGTGGAATCTATCACTTTGTCTTGACAGGCAACGAAAAACATTTGAATATACGCAAATTCTCGGACAGCCAAAAACTGGCGGCTTACGAACGGCAGAAAGGCAGTTGCCCCAGTTGCACAAAACATTTCAAAATCTCGGAAATGGAGGGCGACCACATCACGCCGTGGAGTCAAGGTGGCAAGACGGCGGTGGAGAATCTGCAACTGCTGTGCAGGGAGTGCAACCGCCGAAAAGGTGGCAAATAATGAACATGGTGCTAGAACAATTTTTCGCACAAATGGCGACAATGCCACGACACGGAGATTTAGTGGCTGGGATATTGGGGGAGTTGCGGCAACTGAAAAAAGCCCATAAAAAGGCACGGCTGTTTGGCGAAAATACACGGCTTGCGTATCACGGAGACATATTTTCGGCTGAAATGTTCGCCTTGTCCAAACTGATAAATGTCCGCAATTCCGAGAATTTGTCGGAGGCGTATATTTCCGAATTGGCTTGCGTAATGCCCGATATTATGCTATTTTACCACAATCTCTATATGGAAAGGCGGAGCAAAATCATAGGCTGCCCAGATTTAATCATAGAAATATGGTCGGACAGCAACACAGCCGCCGAACGTGAACTAAAAAAGGCATTGTACGCCACTTCCGACATCACAGAACACTGGTATTTAGAGCAACACAGCAACATCGTAACACGCAAAAAAGGCGTTGACAATTTGCCTAGCCAAAATCTCGATGAGGTTTTGCGGACGGAAAGCGGGATTTTGTTGGATTTGCGGGATTTGGCTTTATAAGGAGGAAATATGTACAGAGCATTTGGAATGACGGCAACTGAAAGGCACATAAATTTAACAGGCTTTTTGGAGCATAGATTTATAACGATTTTAGAAGAGGAAATCCTAACTGGGAAAACCACTTTGGGTTCAGAGGAAATGTCGCTTGTGTGCTGGGATAAATATTTTACGGACAATGCACATTTAGTTGATTTAACAAGGTTGGACGATGTTCACAAATTTACAACCAGTATAATCGACGATTTGGATTTTGTGCAACCCGATTTGTTGCTTTTCCGTGAAAATCCCGTGCTGAAAAACCCCTATAAAACGAGGTTTGCGGGCTACCCGGATTTAATCGTGGAAATCTTCACGTTCAAAGACAGCGAAGCGGAGCAGGCGGCGAAACACATATTATACGCCACTTCGCCGATAACTGAGCATTGGTATTTGACGCAGGACACAAACGCCGTGGAGCGTTGGGTTGGCGACAAACGGCTTGACGATTTAACCCTAAAAGAGCCGCTAATCACGCAAAATGGCATTGAAATTGACTTAACTCGGCTGGCGTTGTAAAAGAAAGGAATTACATATGTTTAGTGAAACGGTCGGAATGGCGACAACCAAAAGGCACAACAGCTTATCAGGCTTTTTGGAATATAAATTCAGAGCAATTTTAGAAGAGGAATTGCTTACGGAAACAGCTTTGCTCGGTTCAGAAGAGTTGGCACTCGTTTATTGCGGCAATTTGGAATGTACTGGTGCAAAATTGGTAAAATTGGCAGAAATACAGGATATAAAGCATTTTACAACCATCACAATCAACAATTTGAAATATGTGCAACCCGATTTATTCCTGTTCCGCCAAAACAAATGGGTTGAAAACGTTAAAGGTACAAGGTTTGCTGGCTATCCCGATTTGATAATAGAAGTGTTCTCGGAGGGCAACAAAGAAGACGAACGCCAAGCAAAAAGGCATTTATATGCCACTTCGCCGATAACGGAGCATTGGTATTTGACGCAGGACACAAACGCCGTGGAACGTTGGGTCGGCGAAAAACGGCTTGCCGATTTAACCCTAAAAGAGCCGCTAATCACGCAAAACGGCATTGAAATTGACTTAACTCGGCTGGCGTTGTAAAAGAAAGGGATTGCATATGTTTAGTGAAACGGTCGGAATGGCGACAACCAAAAGGCACAACAGCTTATCAGGCTTTTTGGAATATAAATTCAGGGCAATTTTAGAAGAGGAATTGCTTACGGAAACGGCTTTGCTTGGAGCAGAAGAATTAGCACTAGTTTATTGTGGCAATTTGGAATGTACTGGTGCAAAATTGGTAAATTTAGCGGAAATACAGGATATAAAGCATTTTACAACCATCACAATCAACAATTTGAAATATGTGCAACCAGATTTGTTCCTGTTCCGCAAAAATAAATGGGTTGAAAACGCCAAAGGTACAAGGTTTGCGGGCTATCCCGATTTGATAATAGAAGTGTTCTCGGAGGGCAACAAAGAAGACGAACGCCAGGCGAAAAGGCATTTATACGCCACTTCGCCGATAACGGAGCATTGGTATTTGACGCAGGACACAAACGCCGTGGAGCGTTGGGTAGGCAAAAATCGGCTCGACGATTTAACCCTAAAAGAGCCGTTAATCACGCAAAATGGCATTAAACTGGACTTAACTCGGCTGGCGTTGTAATAGAAAGGTGGCAACCATGCAATTTGAATGGGATCCCAATAAAAACGAGGAAAATTGGATAAAACACGGTATAACCTTTGAAGATGCCGAGACCGTTTTTGACGATGTATACGCCATTCTCAACTATGACGAAGAACATTCCGAGGACGAAGAACGCTTTATCTTAATCGGCGAAGATTTGTATTTTAGGCGGCTGACGGTTTGTCATTGCTACCGTGGCAAAAATGAGGAGATAATCCGCATTATATCGGCACGAGATGCCACAAAAACCGAACAAAAATTATATAGGAGGAACAAAAAATGAAAGCCGAATACACAGAGGAAGATTTAAAAAATGCAATCCGAAATCCGTACTTCGACAAGCTAAACAAGAGGACGGAAGTCGCTCTGCGGCATGAAGTTTATGCCATTTACAAACAAATCGGCGACGAAAAAGGAGTAGAACCCGAGATAATCATGCGGCGAGCGTTAGAAATGTACGCCAAACGATTAGCGGAAACAGAATAGGAGAAAACTATGAAAATAGGAATAGTAGGACTGCCAAATTCAGGCAAAAGTACGCTGTTTAATGCGATAATGCAGGCGGGCGCGGAATCCGCAAATTACCCGTTTAGCACCATCGCACCAAATGTCGGAATGGTACCCGTGCCGGACGCGCGGCTGCAAATTCTCGAAACCATGTACAGCCCAAAGGTCGTAACGCCAGCAACGCTTGAAATGGTGGACATCGCAGGGCTAGTGCAGGGGGCGAGCAAGGGCGAGGGCATGGGCAACCAATTCCTGTCGCATATCCGAGAAGTGGACGCATTACTCCACGTTATCCGCACTTTCGAGGACGAAAATGTCGCCTTTGTCTACGACACAATCGACCCTTTGCGAGACATCGAAACGATAAATTTCGAGCTGATAATCGCCGATTTAGACCTTGTAGAGCGGCGATTGGAGAAGGTCGGCAAGGGCAAGAAGAACGAAAAACTCTACCCACGAGAGGCGGAGGTGTTGCAAATCCTGCAAAAATCTCTGACGGATAGCATTTGCGTGCGGCATATAGAATGGGAAAACTCGGACGACCAAAAATACGTCGCATCCCTCAACCTACTAACCGATAAACCCATGATTTACGCCTTAAACGTCCATGAAAGCGACCTTTCCGAGGAAAACAAAAATCCGCATTTCGCCGCCGTGGAGAAATTCGCCACCGCTGAACATTCGCAGGTTTTCGCCATTTGTGCGAAAATTGAGGAGGAAATCATTGCCCTCGAACCTGACGAAAAGGAGATGTTTTTGGAGGAATTGGGCTTGAAACAGGGCGGACTGGACACGCTCATCGCCGCCGCATACAGCATTTTGGGGCTTATCAGCTTTCTCACGGCAGGCCCGAAAGAAGTCCGTGCGTGGACGATTAAAAAAGGCTTGAAAGCACCACAGGCCGCCGGGAAAATCCACAGCGACCTGGAACGTGGTTTTATCAGAGCAGAAGTCGTGGCTTTCGACGACCTCCACGAACACGGCGCGTACAACAAAGCCAAGGAACACGGCCTCGTGCGCGTCGAGGGCAAGGACTACACCGTCAAGGACGGCGATGTCATGCTAATCCGCTTTAACGTTTAAGTACGGCAGAAACGGCTTTAACGCCCGATATAGCAAGTAACCCAGCACGA
Source organism: Turicibacter sp. (assembly GCA_009778175.1). Taxonomy (GTDB): domain Bacteria; phylum Bacillota; class Clostridia; order Lachnospirales; family WQUN01; genus WRKH01. The sequence goes on along the minus strand of WRKH01000293.1, from coordinate 1,889 downwards.
TGACGAGCGTCCCTTTGACCACGTTAAATGGGATAATGGACAGCAGAATCAGCGTTAGCAAGCTGTCAATGCTTTCGCTACCAGGCAGGGGCATCGATGCGGCGATGGCGATAATCGTCTCAATCGGAATGAAAATGCGACTAAATAGCGGAATTAGGACGAAATAATTCATCAGTCCAGCCGCCAGTAGCATCGACAATAATCCGACAACGGATCCGACAATGTAGCCGACAGAGTCCCGCCTCATGCGGAAGACGAGTCCAATCGGAACGACCAGCGCGGTGCCGATGACAAAATTCGCCAGATTGCCGATGCCGCCTGTTGTCGTGCCGAACAAAATCGGATCGAGCAGGTTTTTAATCAGCATGACGAGTAGCCCAGTCAGCGGCCCCGTGGTGATCGCGCCGACGAGTGCTGGCAAATCGCTAACGTCCAGCGACAGAAAGCCTGGGAAAATCGGGATTGTGAAACTTAGTTGCATAAGCAACGCCGCGATGACCCCCAGCAGAGCCGAACGTACCATGACGGCGGTGGAAACTTTCTCCAAATACCGTCCTCCAAATACTGCGTTTGTTGTGCCTTGCATTGTATTTCCTCCTTTTAAATGGGGGCGAAAACAGCCCCATGCTATTGACACAGGGCATATTTTCTTATAAATCGGCTTTGCGATTGAATTTTTATAAGAAAAAACTTCTTCCATCCGGACTTAACGCACTTTTCGTCTCGCAAATTTCACGATAAACGATAAAGCAAACACGTCTCACCGTTGGTCCTGGAATTGCACCAGATCAGCCCATGCTCACAAACGTGATAAACACTGGGTTCGCGGACTTTTACCGCCAGTAGGGAATTGCACCCTGCCCTGAAGTATTTCTATTATAACACACGCAAAAAAATAATGCAAACTTTTTTTCAAAAAAATTAAAAATTTTTTTCGTGGTGGGTTTGCAAGGGGCGGTCGGCGGTCGCAAAACCCCGTATTTGTGGGATTTGTAGGGGCGGATATTATCCGCCCGCAGGATTTATTTATAATGAAGAAAGGACAAATATTTTGAATATAAAAATTTTGGTAGCGACTATGTCGATGGAGATTGGCGGCGCGGAAACCCATATTTTAGAGCTTTGTAAGGCTTTGCAACGAAAGGGGCTGCGTGTTTACGTTGCCTCGAATGGCGGTGCTTATGAGCCTGAACTGGCGGAATGTGGCATAATCCACCACAAAGTGCCGCTGCATAATAAACAGCCGTTCAATATCTTTGCGGCTTATCGAACCTTGAAGAGGATTATCGTGCAGAATGATATTCGATTGGTGCACGCCCACGCTCGGATTCCTGCGTTTTTATGCGGTTTCTTGCAACGGAAGTTGAATTTCCGTTTTGTAACGACCGCCCATTGGGTCTTCGATACGAAATTTCCGTACAACCTCATCTCGAATTGGGGCGAAAAAACCCTAGCGGTCAGCGAGGATATTAAAGAGTATTTAACGGCACATTACAACGTACCGAAAAACGATATTTTTGCAACGATAAACGGTATCGACACGGAGAAATTTTCGGGCTCAACCGAGCCTGCAATAGCTGTTGAAAATGTCGAAAAAAGTCGGCAAAGTCGAAAAAATTGTCGTATAATGTCGATTAGCCGCCTTGATAAAGACAGGAGTTTGGCGGCGCATTTACTGATTGAAATTGCACCTGTTTTGGCGAAAAAATTCTCGGAAACGATTATTTATATAGTCGGCGGCGGCAACGATTTTGAAAATGTCAGAGTTAAGGCGGAAAAGGCAAATGCCGAGATTGGGCGAGAAGTGGTCGTAATGGCGGGCCCGCAAGTGGCGGCGAATCGGTGGCTGGCGAGTTGCGATGTTTTCGTGGGTGCGAGCCGTGCGGCAT
>WRKH01000292.1 GCA_009778175.1 Turicibacter sp. | reverse complement strand
TGCTTGCAGTTTGTAAAGAACAAAACCGTGGGGGCTCTGCCCCCACACCCCCGCAAGGGGCGCGCCCCTTGACCCCAATTTTTGTTTTACTTGGCTCGTGGATTTACGTTAATTGCTACAAATTTTGTAGCGGTTGTGGGCGGTGCATATCCCCAATAATTGCTATAAATTTGCGACAGCATATTGGAAAGCCATGAGCCAAAAAATAACGAACGACGGGGGTCAAGGGGGCTAGCCCCCTTGCGGGGTGTGGGGCGGAGCCCCACGGTCTAAAGAGGTTGTAAAGTTATGGTGAATTTGTTTGCTTTTGAGTTTATGCGTAGAGCGTTTGTTGCTGCCTTGTTTATATCTGTGATGACACCGATGATAGGGCAGGTGATTGTGTTGCGTCGAATGGCTCCTGTGGGAGATGCTTTGTCGCATACCAGCTTGGCAGGTGTTGCTATTGGTATGGCGTTTAATTTTAATCCTGTGATGGGTGCTTTTATTGCCGCCGTGTGTGCTGGCTTTGCTTTAGAATTTTCACGTCGGATTTTTTCTAAATATGCGGAACTGTCAGTTAGTGTGGTGCTGTCTTTGGGGATTGCCTTGGCGGCTATATTTTCGGGTATGGCACAAGGACCTGGTTTTGAAGGCTTTCTCTTTGGTTCTATAGTTGCCGTTAGCGATACAGAAATTTTGGTTATCGTAATACTTAGTGTGCTGGTCGTGAGTGCGTTGATTTTTTTGTATCGCCCACTCATGCATATCACTTTTGACGAAGAGAGCGCCATGGCACAAGGGATTAATGTGAAGGCGGTAAATCTGATATTTACATTGCTTACCGCCGTTACTGTCGCTGTGTCTGCTCGTACCGTTGGAGTGCTTATAATTTCATCGCTTATGGTAATACCCGTTGCCTGCGCTATGCAAATTTCTAAAGGCTATTTGCAAAATTTAATCTACTCGGTTATCTTCGCAATTATATTTACGATAACGGGACTGGTTTTGTCTTTTTATTTCGATTTACGACCAGGGGGCACGATTGTTCTGATAGGCATTTTTACGCTTGTGCTGCTTGTCGCCATACGAGGTAAAAGATGATGCAGATAGCTACGTACGGCGAAACAAGGAAAATACTTGAACGATACAATCTATCGCCCAAAAATTCATTGGGTCAAAATTTCTTGATAGATGCTCATGTATTGCAAAAAATCATCAGGATTGCTGATATAACTGCTGACGATTGCGTTTTAGAGGTAGGCCCTGGCATCGGCGGACTAACCCAAGCCTTGCTGGAGTTTACAGGACGGCTGACGGTAGTTGAGTTTGATAGGAAAATGGTAGCCATTTTAAATGACATTTTCGGGGAAAAATTGGATATTGTACAGGCGGATATTTTAAAGTACAGCGTTCCAGCTCGAATCAATAAGGTTGTGGCAAATCTGCCTTACTACATAACAACGCCCACCGTCATGTATTTGCTGGAAAATTACAGCTTTGAAACAATAACGGTAATGGTGCAGCGAGAAGTTGCCGAACGAATGACGGCTTCGGCAGGTAGTAAAAGCTATGGTGCGTTATCCCTAGCGGTGCAGTATCATGCGAATGTAACGATAGCTGGCTATGTACCGCCAAATTCATTTCTGCCCAGACCGAGTGTAACTTCATGTATCGTACATCTCGCTGTGTTGAAAAAACCGATAGTTAATACGGATAAGGCGGCTCTTTTTGCGAATATAAAGGCGGGTTTTGCCAATAGACGTAAAACTTTGGTAAATTGCCTGTACTCCTCGGGATTATATGATTTTAGCAAAGATGAGTTGGCGGAAATTTTGACATATTGTGGATTTTCCAAAGACATACGCGGCGAGATGCTGACCTTGGAAGATTGGGCTAAAATTACCGAAAGACTTACAACGGCATATTTTTGATTTTTTTGTAGGAGCGGGATATTATGTAAAAATTTAATTTGCGGCTTGACAGATTATATCTTATCCCGTATACTGTAATCATAAATCATTGAGGAGGTGAAAACCATGGCAAACATAAAATCGGCAAAGAAACGGATTCTAGTTTCGGCAAAGCGGCAGCTGCGTAACAAGCAAGTGCGTTCTTACACTAAAACAACCATCAAAAAGCTGATAGCCGCCGTTGATACAGGCGATGCAAAGAATATTGCGGAAACCCATAAAATGGCTGTACGGGCTATTGACAAAGCCACTACCAAAGGCGTGTACCACAAAAATTTTGCTTCGCGCAGAAAGTCCAAATTGGCTAAACTGGTAAATAGAAACTCACAATAGCAACACGGTGCTATACAAACGAGCGGATCTGGGGGTATGCCCCTAGCGGCAAGACGGTCTTGTGCCAGGTGCGGGGCAGAGTCCCACGGTTTTAAGGAGGAATGTATGGAGCAAGAATTAAAACAGGAGCTGCAACGAAATCGCAGCTTTATGAAATGTCCGATTTTTACAGAATCTATGGGTAAAAGCGACCAATCAAGAGGATTACCTCATCCGCCGCATGGCAAGCCCACGAAGAATCCTGTCGCCCTATTGGAGTTTGATACAGTACCCCTCGTAGAGCCCTCATATACAAATATATTAGAGGCTCGTCGCAGCATACGTGTTTTTGACGAAAACGCAACCATAACCCAAAGCCAACTTGCATTTATACTCCACACGGCACAGGGTATTCAAGGGGCAAGAGGCAAGGATGAAGCCTTTACTCTACGTGCCGTGCCGAGCGGCGGTGCTAGACACCCTTTTGAAACCTACATAGCAATCCGTGCTGTGGACGGCTTGGAACCTGGTTTTTATTACTATGCCCCTGCCGCTACTTCTGGTCAAAAACGAGTTGTTCTAGAATTTTTACACCCCATAACAAACTATGCCGAACAAATAACTGATATGCTAGTGGGTCAAAAATGGGCAGCCAAATCGCAAGCAACCATTTTTCTTTCCTGTGTCCCCTATAAAGCCGAATGGCGTTATCGAGAACTCGCACATCGGGTAGTCTTAATCGACTTGGGTCATGTTGGTCAAAATATCATGCTTTCCGCTACCGCTCTCGGACTTGGAAGTTGTTGCATTGCCGCCTACGATCAACAGCTGTGCGACAAAAATCTAGCCCTCGATGGCGAAGATGAGTACACTGTTTATGCTGTTCCCATAGGAAAAACGTGATTAGAGGTGGTTATGAGGAAAATCATTTTAATTTTTGTTGTTGGCGTGATTTTTTCGAGTTGCAATTTTGCAGAGGATGGAGATACGCCCACGGTGTACACTAGTTTTTACGCCATGTATGACTTTACACGAACGATAGCGGGCGACATCGTGGATGTTGTGTTGCTTTTGCCGCCTGGGGCGGATACGCATCATTTTGAGCCATCCGCTCAGGATATGGTGAATATCTCGAATTCGGCTTTGTTTATATATCACGGTTTTGGAATGGAGCATTATATCGATAGTATCCGCAATGCTATAACTTCCGACACGGTGTTCATAGAGGCATCGGCAGGGGTTGAACCAGCCTTGCAAGATTTCGATCCGCATCTGTGGCTAAACCCCATGTATGCCCTGCGAATGAAGGAAAACATAACAGTTGCCTTGATAGGGGCTTTTCCAAACTACGCCGAAACCTTTCACGAAAATCTGATAGTGGCAACGGAGCGTATCTTAGATCTCCAAGAGGCACATAGGCTCGCCTCCGCCAATTTTGTAAGACGTACTATCGTGGTTTCGCACGGTGCTTTTGGGCATCTCAGCCATTTTTTAGGGATAACTCAAGTCTCTATAACTGGCGTGGGTGCACATACCGAACCGTCCCCTGCCCGCATGGCTGAATTAATTGATTTTGTGCTAGAAAACGGCATAACGACTATTTTTTACGACAAAGATTCGACCTTGGCAGAGGTCATAGCGGCTGAAACAGGGGCAAATGTTGCGATGTTAGACACTTTTGAAGGGCTTACGGATGGTGATTATTTTACCATAATGCAGAGGAATTTAGACGCTTTAATCGAGGCTTTATCGTGATTTTGACTGGACTATTGACATGAACCAATTTTCAAGAACGGAAATGTTGCTGGGGAAAGAGGCTCTTGATACGCTCGCAAAGTCGGCAGTGGCAGTATTTGGCGTGGGTGGCGTGGGTGCAATGGCGGCGGAAACCCTGGCAAGAGGCGGTATCGGCAAAATTTTACTTTGTGATGACGATGTTGTTTGCCTTACCAACATAAACCGCCAAATAATCGCCACCCACAGCACTCTTGGTAAACACAAGGCAGACGTTATGGCGGAACGCATAAAAGACATAAACCCCGCCGCACAGCTGGAAATCCATAGGCGATTTTATGATAAAGACACAGAAATCGACCTTTCCGCCTACAATTACATCATAGATGCGGTGGATACGGTAACTGCCAAGCTCCTGCTGATAGAAGCGACAAAAAAATTGCAAATCCCCATAATAAGCTGCATGGGGACGGGCAACAAACTAGACCCCACACGCCTTGAGATTGCGGACATCTACAAGACTTCCGTTTGCCCGTTGGCAAAGGTTATGCGTAAGGAATTGAGGGTACGTGGCATAGACTCCCTAAAGGTTATATATTCGCAAGAACAGCCGATTCAGCCAATCGAAGCCCCTCACAATTCCTGTAAATTCAACTGCATATGCCCACCTGAAAGTTCCCGCCATTGCGAAAAAAAGCGTCAGAATCCAGGCAGTGTTCCTTTTGTTCCGCCAGCGGCGGGCATGATTATTGCTGGCGAGGTGATTAAGGATTTGGTGCGGAAGTAGCTTTATACGTTGCGTACTTTAGACCCCCGTTCTACGAAGGGTTTAGTTGTGTTGTGAAGCTATTTTAACGGCTATAACCCCCTTAAAACAAATAAGGATCCAACCTCTTCAAGCTCAACTTATCAAGCTTAAACAAATCCGCCACAATATACCGATTCCCGTCCACATCAAAAATAATCAACTCATGGTCCGACAGCATCCGAATATTCCGATTAACGTCCTTAATCGCACAATTCTTGGCATACTCTTTCCCGTTCTTATTCTTGACCCTCATCTCCATGTAAACATAACCCAACTTATCCTTAACCGACAGCACTTCCAGCACATCGGGCGCATAATACCGATTATCCAACTCATTCACAACAATCGCCCTCTGCTCGCCCTCCATTTCCTCCACCGCACGAATAATCCCAATCTCCTTATTCTCGTGATCCGCCACGGAAATATACTTCATAGGCTCTTGTATCGGCAGCGACCGCCTAAGCACAATATGCGGATAATCCACGCCCTCATACTTCAACCCAGCAAATCCGCCCTCCGTAACATAAAACTCCGCCTTACCCATATCCATCAGTCCAATATCCAACTCCATAAAACCCTCCTAAAACCTAAAACCTAAAACCGTGGGGCTCTGCCCCACACCCCGCAAGGGGCTCTGCCCCTTGACCCCGCAAGGAGCGCGCCCCTTGACCCGCTCATTTTTTACTAGCTAAATTTACGCATTTTGCAAGTTTTTATGGTAAAACCTTTATCAACCGCACATTCCGCACACGCTCAACTCGCTCGCCGTCAACCTCGCCGTCTATCGCAATATGCCCAAACGAAAACACCTCAACCAACGCTCCTGGCGGAATGTCCTCAAAATTCAAAACATTCCCACAAAAATCCGCCGCTATTGCCGCCTCCACGCACAACGCAAACAGCACCTCGTCAATCCGCACAAGCAAAACATCTCCGTCTTCCGTTGCCGCCAACCGCTCAACCTCGCCAAACCGCTCAATCACGCCATTATCCGCACCGTCAGACACGCTAAACTCGGCGGACAAATCTATTGCCGTTCCGTCATACCAAAACGTCTTCCAAATGCGATATTCCCCCAAATCAAGCCCGCCATGCGTCAAATACCAACTCAACACATAAGCATTCGACCATTCGCCAGCCGCCAACGACACCGTCCTATTAGGGAAAATGGGCGGATTAACGTACTCCAACCGCCACCAGTCGCCGTCAACGAACCGCTCAAGCCGATATTCCATATCAAATTCGACAATTCCAGCGTTTTCGTTTTCAAACGAAACCCACGCATTTAACATAAGCGGATGCGAATTAGACACTTCAAACACGATAGGCACGGCGTTTGCGGAACAGCCCACCAAAAAAAGCAATGCGAAAATTATTTTTAGCAAAAATTAAATTCCTCCCAAAAAACCCTCGTAGGGGCGGACCCGCCTGCCGCACGGGCAGGTATTATCCGCCCGCTTTTTGGACACCGCCATACAGGCGAATAGATATTCCCCTAATAAAACCTAATCCATCGAAATAACCTTCAAGCCCTCCATCTGAATCATAAACAGCTTGTGATACTCCTTCTTCAATTTCATCAATTCCTCGTGTGTGCCGCTTTCGACCACTTTGCCGTCCTCGATAACCGCCAAAGCATCCGCATCTTTTAATGTAGAAAGCCGATGTGCAATCGCAATCGTCGTGCGGTCTTTCTGCAAAAGGTTGAGCGCCGTCTGAATCTTGCCCTCCGTCTCCGTGTCCATGGCGGCGGTCGCCTCGTCCAATATGAGAATTTTGGGATTCTGCGTAATCGTGCGGGCAATCGACAGCCGCTGTTTCTCGCCGCCCGATAAATCCTGCCCGCCCGCGCCGACTCTCGTCTCGTATCCGTCTGGCAAATTCATTATAAATTCATGTGCACTCGCCACTTTCGCCGCCCAAATGACCTCCTCAATCGTGGCGGACGGCCGCGCGTATCGAATATTGTCCGCAATCGAGCCGATAAATAGATAAATATCCTGCGAAACGACACCGATATTCTGCCGCAACTGGGCGAGCGGCAACTGCTTCACATTCACGCCGTCCACCGTAATCACGCCCTCTTTCACGTCATAGAGCCGTGCGACCAAATTCGCCAACGTGGACTTGCCAGCGCCCGTTTTGCCCACAATGCCGAGCGTCTTTCCAGCGGCAACGGACAGCGACAACCCTTTCAAAATGGGCGTTGCAGGGTCGTACTCGAACCACACGTCCTTGATGTCAATGTCGCCGGCAATCTCCGCCAAAACCGTGGGATTTTCAGGCTCCGTTACGTCCGGCTTGGTGTCGATTATCTCGAAAACCCGTTGCGCCGAATCTAAACACCTCGCCCACCAATTCGAGACCCACGAAAGGAATTCCAACGGCCCGTACAACATCGACAGATACGCAATAAACGTCATCAGAACGCCGAGCGTCATCTCGCCATTGATAACCATGATGCCGCCGATCGCCGTAACCACGACCTGTCCGCCGAACATCAGAATATAAATCAGCGGAAACGCCGTAAATCCCATGTTGAACATCTTCGTCTCAATGCCAGCCTGCTTGCCGCCAGCCACCGAGAACCGCCCGACTTCCTCCGCCTCGCGCGCGAACGCCTTTATCACACGGCGGCCGTTCACGGAATCGCTCACCATCGAGTTCATCTGCGAACTGTACACCCAATCCTTGTGATGAAAACCCCTGAAAATGCGAAAAAGCAGCTTGAACAGCAACACGCAAATGGGAATGACGGCGACCGCAATCAACGCCAGCTGTGCGTTCAGCACGAACATCAGAATAATCACGCCGATAAACATCAGCACATTCACGAACAGAAACGGCACGCCGTCCACGAAAAACCAATAAATATTGTTCGCGTCGCGGTTAACACGGTTCATCAGATTGCCTGTGCGTTTCGACGTGTAAAAGCTGATAGAAAGGCGTTGCATCGCCTCAAAAATGCGGAGTTTGAGGTCGTAAATAATCCACGGCATGATTTGCGCCAAGACATAACCGTGGATTGTGTTGAAAATGGTGTTCACAAACCGCACAAAGACGAGCAATCCCACGATATAGGCGACCATGCCGTAAAATTGTCCGCCAGCCGTCAGCACATCGTCCAGAAAGAGCTGAGTGCCGATAATGGGCGAAAATATCGCAAGTCCCGTGCTAAGCAACATGAGCAGCATGATAGCGGCGACTTTGCCCTTGTAGAATTTGAAAAAGCCCAAAAGCCGCAGAGTAATGCCCGTTTTGTCCATACATTTGGGGCAGAGTTTGCGTTCGGGTTCGGGATAACGCAGTCCGCATTTATGGCAGAAAAGGTCGTCGTCAACGACCACTTCTTTCAGCGGATCTTCCTTGGCGTTGATATTTTTGACCACCTTAATCAGCCGCTCCACAAAGCCCAGATAGCCGAGCGTATAGAGAATGAGCAGGCGTTCCTTTTCGGGCTGTTTTTCGTCATCGCTTGCGATAAGGCGGCCGGTGGAGAGCATTTTCTCCGTGCGTAGCCAGCCCAGTTCCGTTAGCGGGATTTTTTCCAAATTGTCGACACGGTATTCGGAGACGATACGGCGCGGCCCGACGGTGCGAGTAACCAGCTCCTCGCCAGTTAGTATATAGAGATAGTCGTTGTCCACAGCGGTGTACACGTCGGCGAAGTCGCCGTTGGCGTTCATGTCCGTGTGGATGGCGTAGATTAGATTTTTTATGCCTTGCTGGTCGAAGGCTTGTTTTATGTATTCTGGTGTCATGGTGTCCTTTCTAGTTGGGGGTTAGATGGTTGTTGCTTTTTCAAGGACTTGTTGCAATAGGCTGATTCACATATTCCCTAGTCCTTTTTTCGATTTCTTCGTAGGAAATGCCCTCTTTTAGGAGTTTGAGAAAATAATCCATGCTTTCTGTTTTGCCCTCCGCTTTGCCTTCCGCCTTGCCTTCTGCCTTGCCTTCTGCCATACCTTCTGCCTTGCCTTCTGCCATGCCTTCTTCCTTGCCTTTCGCTATTAAATCCTGTACAACCGCACTATCCTGCACGACTTTAGCCAGTTGTTCATCATACTTCCTCGTTCCCATAGCTTGCCACCTTTCTACAGCCTTAACATTGGCTTTCATAATCAAATCCCAAAGAGCGTCCGTATGAATCTTATCGCTAATTTCGGAATCCAATTCCGCCAGCCGCTCTAAATCCTCCGCCGTCAAATCCCGCTGCAACGCCCGAAACCACGCATTTTCATCGCCTGTGAGCCGCTTGGTCTCAATAATCTGCACGGGGAACAGCTCACCATGCACCGTGTAAATGCCTCTATGTTTCTCTTCTATTCGGTAGCGACCTGCGGCATCTTCCCTTAGGTGCTTAAATAACGCCACGGGCTTTTTCGTGCAGACGAAATTTATCGTGATGTCCTTGTAATCTACCTTTTCGTTGAACTGGTACAGACAGGCGTAACCTATCGCCTTTAAATAATGTGTAACAGTAAGCGAATCGTTAGGGCTTTTGTACTCGAAAATATTATACGTTCGGAAATTTTCGGCGAACGCTTTTTCGATTTTCAATTCTGGCGGGACTTTTATTATTATTAAATCTATGCGTAGCGGGCGGTCGTTTAGGTAGAGTTCTTCTATAATTTGTACTCTTCCCAAATAGTTCACCACCATCGCCTTGGAGCTTGTGCAAAAACCGCTATGCCAATCTAAGCCGCTCTTTTTGGGTTTTTTGTCCATGGAATCTCCTTATTTACAAAGAGAAATAACCCCGTAAAGATTTCATACAGAGTTTGAAAATTGCGGAGGCAGGATTTGAACCTACGACCTTCGGGTTATGAGCCCGACGAGCTACCGAACTGCTCCACTCCGCGCCAAATTTTTATCTTAAATACAGTATAACATATGTAAAATTATTTTGCAAACTTTTTTCAAAACTTTTTTCAAAAAAATTTTTTTCAATTTGCCAATTCGCCAATTTGCCCAAAAATATCGAGGGTGCGTTTGGGTGTCCTCAACCTTAAATTATTTTAATTCGATTTTAACGCCCCAAAATACTGCCACAACTCCTCACGCCCTGTGCGATTAAGTGAGGAAAAGGGCAAGATGGACTCGCAAGCCCCTAGTCCCTTTTTGATTATTGCGATATGTTTCTGTATCTGACTACGCTTTAGTTTGTCGCTTTTGGTTGCTACCAAGGTAATGGGCAAATCATAATATTTGCACCAATCATATAACATTTTATCGTTAGCGTTGGGTTCGTGGCGAATGTCCAAAAGTAACACCAAGGTTATAAAGGGCAGTCTATTTTTTAGGTATCCCTCCACCATAGCCCCCCATTTTTGCGATTCCGACCTAGATATTTTCGCATAACCATAACCTGGCAAATCCACAAAATACCAATCTTGCTCCACCTCAAAAAAATTTATCGTTCGAGTTTTGCCAGGGGTTTGGCTAGTGCGGACTAGCGATTTTCTGCCTAGCATTGTGTTTATCATCGACGACTTGCCTACGTTGGATTTGCCGGCAAAGGCTATTTCTATGCGTTCTCCTGTGGGAAATTGGTCGGGTTTTACGGCTGTTACGCCCAATTTTGCGTGTACTATCTCCATCGCTCTACCCTTTCGTGCAGATATTAACAATTACTTTAACTGCCGCCTCCATGGATTGTATGGGGATATATTCATAAGGCCCGTGTGCATTATGCCCGCCCGTGAAGATATTTGGGCAGGGTAAGCCCATATATGAAAGTCTCGCACCATCTGTGCCGCCTCGAATAGCCTTTATATTCGGCTTAATTCCCGCCTTTATGAAAGCCTCCTTGGCTCGGTCGATGATGTACATATGGTTTTCCAAAACTTCCCTCATGTTGCGATATTGCTCTTTCACTTCAATTTGCACGATATTGCCATATTTTTGGTTGATTTTTGCAACCACCTCTTCGGAAAATTCTATGCGATTCTTCAATTTTTGTGCATCGTGATCCCTCAAAATATAACCCACCTGTGCATGACCCACTTCGCCTGTGATTCCCGACAGATGATAGAAACCTTCGTAACCCTCTGTTGTGGCGGGCGTTTCATCTTTTGGCATAGACTCGATTATTTCGCTTGCCACCAATGCGGCGTTTATCATCACACCCTTTGCCGTCCCAGGATGTACACTCTTCCCTAAAATATTAAATACAACGGATGCGGCATTAAAATTTTCGTACTCCAATTCCCCTATCTCGCCACCGTCTATCGTATACGCAAAATCTGCCCCGAAATTTTTCACATCAAAATAGTCAACACCCCGCCCTATTTCCTCATCTGGCGTAAAGGCAATGCGTATTTTTCCATGCAGGATATTCGGATTTGCTAACAAAAATTCCATAGCTGCGAGAATTTCGGCGATTCCAGCCTTATCGTCCGCTCCCAGCAGGGTATTGCCGTCCGTTACAATCAAATCCTGTCCCCTGTAGTTGTTAATATGTGCAAATTCCTTGGGCGAAAGTATGACTCTATCGTTCAAAACAATATCGCCGCCGTCATACGCTTTAACCACACGGGCGTTCATCGGACTCCCAGGTGCATCTGGCGAGGTATCCATATGTGCCAAAAATCCTATTACAATATCACAATCAGTATTGGCGGGCAAAGTGGCGGTTACATAACCGTATTTATCCACTTCCACATCTTCAAGCCCTATTTCTCGGCACATTCCCGCCAGCACTTGTGCATATTTCGGCTGACTCTCCGTTGACGGATATGATTTTGAATTTTCATCGGCCTGTGTATCATATTGTATCAATTCCAAAAAGCGTTCTTCGACTGTCTTCATTCCAAAATTCCTCTCTTTTTCTAACCAGGGTACGCCCTGGACTGCACATTTTTTGAATTTTTGCTTGGTTTTATATTTCAGCCACAAGGATTTAAAATAACACGGTTTCTAGGGCTATTTCCATCATCTTTGTGAAAGAGGTGCGGCGTAATTCGGCGGACACGCTTTGTTCTGTAAAGATGGTGTCGGATATGGAGCAGATAGCGATAGCGGCTTTTCCAAGTCTAGCGGCATTCATGTACAGCGAGGCAGCCTCCATCTCCACTGCTAAAACGCCCATTTTTAGCCATTTTTCAAAATCCTTGCCATCGTCCACATAAAAAACATCGGACGAAAGGATATTGCCCACGATTAGGTTGTATTTTAGGGCATCGGCAGCTTTTTGTATCTTGGTTAGCAGCCCATAATCGGCGGTCGGTGCAAATATACCAGGTAATTTGTAATTATAGGCAAAATTGCTATTGGTGCAAGCTCCCATTCCAACCACTATGTCGCCCACGTTGAGATCTTTGCGAATACCGCCAGCAGTCCCCACTCGTATGATATTATCCACATCGTAGACGGTATAAAGTTCATACGAATATATGCCGATAGACGGCATTCCCATGCCGCTCCCCATGACGGAAATCGGCTTTTCCTTGTATTTTCCTGTATATCCTAACATTCCACGCACGGTGTTTACCTCTTTTGCATCGGTCAAAAAGGTTTCCGCTATAAATTTTGCCCGCAATGGGTCGCCAGGCATTAGCACGGTTTTTGCGAAATCATTCGTGTTTGCCTCAATATGTGGGGTCATTTTAAATGCTCCTTCTTCGTTATTTTCTACGCATTACGTAGATTTTCTATCATCTCTACGGGAAGATCTAGCCTTTCAGCTATGCTTTCGATAGCATCTCCCAGTGATAACATTTTTCTTGCTGTTGTCATGTTGCGCTCTGTATCTCTTTTCGCCAGCAAACCCGATTCCTCGAACGCTTCAAACAGGTTTTTTTCCAATGTTTTGTCCATTCTAATCGCCTTCGCCAACAAACCCGATTCCTCAAACGCTTCAAGCAAAATCTTTTCCAATGTTTCGTCCATTCTAATCGCCTCCTTAAACGCCGCTGGATTCGCCCTAATCAATCTATCAAAATAGGGATTTCTAGCATTAAGTATGCCTTTTTTCCTGCCCTCTGCAAATGTGCTTAACACATCTTCTTTACTTAACCCGCTCCGCAAATTCTTCAAAAATATGTTGGTTTCGGCGGAGAGGCTTTTGCTCTCTATAATCTGCAGGGGGAAAACATCGCCCTCTGCAAAATATATGCCATTTTCAAGCTCCTTAATCTGCAAATGTCGCTCGTTTTTTAGATATTTTATCAAATCTCTCGGGTAGCTGGTAATTACAAAGGTTATCGTAATTTCAGATAACTCAACCTCGGAGAATGATGCGTACAGAAACGCATAGCCCATAACTTTCTGATAATCTCGCACGTTTAGCGTGTCGGTTGGGGATTTATATTCTGCTATATTGTGCGTCCTGAATATTCTGCCGATATTCTTGTGTATCTTAACGGCGGGGTTCTTCTTGATTAGCAAAACGTCCATTATGAGGGCTTCTTTGCCGAGTGGATGTTCGTTTATAAATGTTAGATTTTGGCGTTCCTCATCAAATTCCGCCTCGTAGCCCGCACTAAACGCCTCGTGCCAGTAAACTTTTTCATCTTTTTTCTCCATTTTTCACTCCATGGCGTTTTTAGTCTGCAATTTTATTAGCCTCGATGGATAAACTCTTGGGGCAGACGGATAGCCTGCCCCTACATAGCTTTTTTACAGGTCAAAATCGTCCTCTATGAATAAATTTACCTCTTCCTCGGGCTCGGTCAAGTCGGGGTCGGTTGGATCTTCTACCTCATCGGGTTCGTCTTCGGGCTCTTTTATTGGCAATTCATCGTCTTCTTCGTCTTTGTCTTCTTCGTCTTCTTCAGCTGGATAATCTTTGTCTTCATCTTCATCGTCGCCTTTATCTTCGTCCTCGTCGTCTTTATCTTCATCGTCTTCTTCGGCTGGATAATCTTTGTCCTCTTCGCCTTCGCCGTCCTCTTCGTCCGATTTTTCGTCTGAATCTTCCTCGTCTTCTTTCATGTCGGTATCTTCATCTCTCTCCTCGTCTTCTTTCATATCGGTGTCTTCTTCATCCTCTTCGTCAAAATCGATTTCAGGGTGGATAAGAATGGGGTTGCCGTCTTCATCGAAGTCGATTTCAGGGGTTAGCGGTAGCAAGTCGTCCAGTTCTATATCGGGAAATTCTACCTCTTCTAAAATCGGCATGAAGAAAATGTTAAAAGATTGAGGGATAGGTATCGTAGTCTGTCCGCCAACATTCCGTAAAGTTGGAAGTCCTACGCCGTTCCATTCCCAATTATTCGTAAAATCCCAATTTGCCCAAACAGCATGACTCATATCTCCAAGATCTAGCGACGTAACGGTAGCTCCATCTCCATATCTCTGTGGGTCAGGCATGGCAGGACTCATATTTATACCTACAAAGCCAAAAGCAGCTCCATTGGGTGCTAGCACATCGTCATTGCCACTTGCTACTCTACTAGTAGTAGTATTAGCTTGTGAAGTACCACCCGTTATTACAGAGTTCATAGCTATCAAAGGGCCATGTTGAGCCTGGTTGGGTACTATATAACCAATAACGCCACCTGTATTCCTCAAGTCCGCACTGTCTATTTCTCCTGTAGCGAAGGCAAATTGAACAGACGACCCACTTGCGGCATTACCCACAATCCCGCCTACACCTGCCAGACTCACACCAGTATTGTCTGCTATTACATCGGCATTAGAATACACATTGTATACAAGCCCATTCGCAAGACCTACAATTCCGCCAACCGGACCTGAACTACGCTGTGTTATACTGCCATGAGAATGGCTGTTAGAAATTCTGCCACCTTGACCCGCTATTCCACCAACAGGTGCGGTATTACCAAAATAACCTTGTGTTGACAGCGTTCCATCAAAAAAGCTGTTGGTAATGCTTCCAGTATCGCTAATAATACCAACAAGCCCGCCCAAAGTTGTTCCGCTACCAGCGTTTACAATTCCTCTAAATCCAACATTCTCCAAAGTGCCATCGAGAGTGTTTGTAATTGCACCGAAAACAGTGTCAGTTGAGTTGTTTATAGTACCAGTACCGTTGTTTGGGGTTTGCACCGTTAAATTTTTAATAACGCCCTGCTCGCCTATGCGGTTAAAAAGTGCATGATTTGCATTAATAGTCAGGGTATGACCGCCCCCGTCAAATGTGCCTTGAAAGCCATCTGCACCGCCTACGTCAAAAAAACCGCCATGTACGCCCGTGTTTATATCTAAATCTTCCGTAAGTCTGTAATTTCCTGTTGGGGTAATATTGGATAAATGACCAGGCGAAGATATGGGGGTATAACCGTTATTATTGTTGTTATTACCGCCATTGTCATAGTCGTCATCGTCATCGCCGTTGTCATTGTCGTCGCCGTTGTCATTGTCATCATCGTCGTCGCCATTATCATCGCCGTTATCGCCGTTGCCGTTATCATAGTCGCCGCCGTTGTTGTCGTCGTTATCATCGCCGCCGCCGTTGCCATAGTCATAGTCATTATTATTGTCATTACCGCTGTCATTATCATCATTGTCGTCGCCATTGACATTATTGCCGCCGCCACTGCCGCCGTCATATTGAGGAGGAGATATAACATTCAAATAGCCGTACTGGTAGACGTTTCTTAATCTAATATCCGCTCTAAGCCTATCATCAAGCAAAGTCATTGCATCGTCCAATAAATCTTGGTCTACAAACCCGCTGGACTCCAGAAGATATTCGGCATTATCAATTATTGCTCTAAGAGCAAAAGTGCTCAAATTTTCCAGTACGATGTCGTCTACTTCGATGAAAATATTGTCTCTAACCTGCCAAGTGGTTAAAATTTTGCCTTCTTCAATCAGCATACCGTCTTCCGTGTCGCCGTAACCTGAAAACATTGCAATATAGGCTCTGCCATTATAAAAGCCTATAGCATACATAGTTCCACGTACAGACATGGACACAGTACCTATACGAGACACTACGCTATGCCCTTCCGATTGCTCGGTAACATTTACTAGCGAGTTACCTCTCGTTACTGTAAGTCCGATGAGGTTATTAGTAATTTCAGTAACTACAGTAGAGGACTGATCCATCAGCATAATGGAATCCCTATCCAAACGCAAACGTATAACTCCATTTGCACCCGTGGTAAGGGTAAATCCATCGCTTATAGACAGTCCTGACCGTGCGGACATTCTCGGCATTCCAACTCCTCGGATTACAGAAGCCGTACCTGATGTATTGAAAATCGTTACCGTTCTAGCTGTAACGCTTGCCTGCACTGGCAACGCACCCACAACCAACATCACGGACATCAAAACAGCAAAAATCCTTTTAAACATCTTTTCATCTCCTTTTTTCTAAGACCGTGGGGCTCTGCCCCACACCCCGCTGGGCTCTGCCCAGACCCGCAAGGGGCTCTGCCCCTTGACCCCGCTGGGGGCGCGCCCCCAGACCC
>WRKH01000291.1 GCA_009778175.1 Turicibacter sp. | reverse complement strand
CTCTGCCCCACACCCCGCTGGGCTCTGCCCAGACCCGCAAGGGGCTCTGCCCCTTGACCCCGCTGGGGGCGCGCCCCCAGACCCGCTCGTTTGTTATTTTTTATGCTATCTCAAACTTAGGCGATGCGGCGACTTTAGGACAAGTCTATTGTTCATTATACATAGTGTTCCAAACGCTGTCAAGTGGAAATTTTAAATGGGGTGGCATTTTTTAATCGCCGTAGGGGCGGATAGAATCCGCCCGCAATCGTAAAAATCGCCGAAATCACCAGCATACCCAAATTACTGTTGGATATTATCCGCCCGCAATCGCCGAAACCACGGGCGGATAATATCCGCCCCTACGAAATACCATCATGGTAGGTGGCTATAAATTCCACATTCTCCTGCACAAACATATCGTTTGGATTGATGCCTGGATACCCGTTTGGAATCTCTATTCCTTGCTTACCATAGTATTCCTGCCAAAAATCCCCGATAAATTTCATAGGCTCAAGCGGGAAAACATTTGGCGGAAAGGTTCGAGCTATAAAATCCGAACAGTAATAGCTATCGTCCGATGCAACGAACGAAAAATTATAGCTAAGCCCCAAAAGCTTTTTCATATTCGCCAAAACATCGTCAAAATCTATGGCCTCCGTTACACGAAAAATATCAAAACGCTTGGGTACGTTCCTTTCTTCCCGTTGTATAAAAACGTCCAAAGGCTCGTCTATTACGCCGTCATGCGGGTTAGCGTTCCACACGAAAACATCGCCGTTACGCAATTCTATCATGCCCATATGGTCATAAATCGAATTTATATGCCGCTTTGAGCTCGCCATAATGGATTTGCCCCAATCGGTCTCTATACCAGAAACCCCAATTAAATCACCAGTTTTCATCATTGACATCTCTGCCCCTCCAATCTACAGCGACTTAAACATCTGCCCGTTGGTGCGGGTGCATTTGGCTTCAATTTGAAAATTGTTAGTGTCTGCGGTCGCTTGAAGATGCTGTGCAATAGCTCTGGCAATAGGTATCTCCGTTGCGTAATGTGTGGCATCGATTAGCGTCATACCCATTTCCAAAGTGTTCATGGCTAGATGATAGTCTATATCGCCCGTTATGAACGCATCACATTTTTTGGAGAGTGCCATCGGAATCAGAGAGACACCTCGTCCGCCGCAAATGCCAATTTTGTGTACTAGCCTACTTGGGCTGCCCGTATAGCGTACAACATTGGAGTTAAGTGCAAGGCTCAAATTTTTTGTCAGCATAGCCAGCTCTTTTGGGGGCGATAGATAGCCGATAAGCCCTAAACTTGGGGCGATTTCGCCATCTGCCAGCTTTTCCTTGTTGGAGAGTCCAACCAAATCAAAAAGCAGGTCATTTACTCCCCCTGGTGCCACATCTAGGTTGGTATGTGCACAGAATACCCCGATATTATTATTTATCAGTGTTAGTATTTTTCTGCCCAAAGGAGTATCGGAGGTAATACGGTCTATGGGCGGCGTATGCCTTGAGAAAAGAGGATGATGCGTAATTATAAAGTCGAATTTTTCGTTAAGTGCCTCCTCTAGCACACTTTCCGTAAGGTCCAATGCAGTAAGTATACGGTTTACAGGTCTTGTTTTATCGCCTATCATAAGCCCCACATTATCCGAATCTACAGCCCAACTTTGCGGTGCCCACCTATCCATAACACCGATAATCCAATCTACGGTTGCAATCATTTCAAATCCAACTCCAATCTATCTCTTAACCACAATTATATCATAGAAGCGGTCATTTTCCAATACCGATATTTCATCTACGAAAGAAAAATCTGTCAAGGCACGGCGTACCGCCTTTATATCTCGCTGTGGCTGAATAATCAACCTCTGTATGCGAAAATCATCGGGCAAGTCCTTTAGCATCTCTATTATATTTATGCCGCCTATTCCCGCTATTACAATGGTGTCGGCTTCTCCAGACTGCAATGGCTGCAAGCCGTAACCAAGCCTTGTTGTTATCCTGTCTTGTAGCCGATATTTTATAATATTCTCACGTGCCTTTAATAACGGGGCAGGGTTTAGGTCGCAGGCTATGGCACGCTCCACCTTACTAGAGAGGCAAGCAGATATAGGTAAATATGCGTGATCCGTACCTATATCCGCCAACACACGACCTTCTACAAAAGACAGAATCGCCTTTAATCTGGCGGATTTTTCCAGTTTTTTTAGCCGTTCCAAATTATTCCAAATAGTCTCTTAATTTTTGGCTTCGTTTGGGGTGGCGGAGTTTGCGTAGAGCTTTTGCCTCTATTTGGCGTATACGCTCCCGTGTTACCCTAAATTCTTTGCCCACTTCTTCCAAGGTACGTGCCCTGCCATCGTCTATACCAAAACGCAATCTTAAAACTCGTTGCTCTCTATCGTTCAAAGTGCTTAAAACTTCTAGCAAATGCTCTTTTAGGAGGATAAATGTCGCTGCATCTACGGGAGCCATTATGTCTTCGTCTGGTATGAAATCGCCTAAATGGCTATCCTCTTCCTCGCCTATTGGAGTCTCTAGTGAAACGGGTTCCTGACCTATTTTTAGTATTTCACGTACTTTTTCGGGAGCCATCTGCATTTCAGCTGCCAATTCGTCGGGTGTGGGATCACGGCCTAGCTCCTGTAATAGCTGTCTGGAAACCCGTATTAGTTTATTTATCGTTTCCACCATATGAACGGGTATGCGGATAGTTCTCGCCTGATCGGCAATGGCACGAGTTATAGCCTGTCGTATCCACCATGTAGCATAGGTGCTAAATTTATAGCCTTTTCGATAATCGAATTTATCCACCGCTTTTATAAGCCCTAAATTCCCCTCCTGTATCAAATCCAAGAAAAGCATCCCACGTCCCACATAGCGTTTTGCAATGCTGACCACAAGCCTCAAATTGGCTTCTGCTAGTTTCCCTTTCGCTTTTTCGTCCCCGTCCTCCATACGTTTTGCAAGCTCAATCTCTTCCTCCCCCGTCAAAAGGGGGACTTTACCTATTTCCTTCAAGTACATACGCACATGGTCATCTACATTTATCGTATTTTCGGCTACGGTTATATTTTCCTCTTTATCCGTCTCTACGGGGCTCAACACCTCTATATTTTTGTTCTCCAAATACTCATAAATCTTGTCCATCTGATCTGGATCCAAATCAAGGTCGCCCAAAAATTCTGCAATATCCTTATGCTGCAGGGTATTTTTACTGCTCTTCGCATCGTTTATCAACTCATCTAAACGATTCAACAACAGATTATCATTCATCGACTTCAAACAAAAACCTCCTTCAAGACTGCGGGACTCTGTTGCTTCTCGCAACGCCAAAACGGTGTCCGCCGGACGTGCCTCTGACCCCGCATTTTTTGCATTTTTCTAATCAAATAGTTTGATGTGTTCGTTTTTTAGTCTACTTATGGCAAAGCCTTGTATGTTTACTTCGGCTATGTCGTTGGGATTATTTGTGATTTTCGTTTCGCATAGATTTCTTTTTATCACACGGTACATATCGTTTAACTTATGCTCTAAAATTTCATCGTTTGCATAGTTTGGGGCATCTATTAATATCCTTGCCGCCTCTTCCTGCTCTTCTAGGGTTTCAAAGTGGCTGATTATGTTGGCTATTTCCTGTTTTTTTTCACTATTGTATGCAAGAGTTAGCAGTCTCGGCAAAATCAGTCCGTAAAGCTCTTCGGGTTTAAGATAATTCTTCATTTTTTGGGCCACGTGCGGATATGCGAACATTATCGACAAAAGCCCCTTGTACGCATTAAATAATCCGCTTGTCGTTTTTTCTGTATTTTGCAGTTTTCGGCTAAGGTTTACGGGTATCTTTGGACTCTGTAAAAAATTGCTGCCATTTTTCTTGACCTCACTTATTATAGCCTCAACGGCAATACCTGTCAATTTTGCCGTCTCTTGTATGTAAACATTCGCCTCTATGGGGTTCGCAATCGTTGCAAGCACCTTAGCGGAGCTTTGTGTAAATAAAATGAGCTCTTCTGGCTTTTTCAAATCATATTGCTCAAGCAGTAGGTCTATACGAAACAGAGCATGATTTTTCGCATTTTCAAGTAGGTTTGAAAATTTTGAAGCACCGTATTTTGTTATGTATTCATCGGGATCTTTAACGTCCTTTGGGACTTGCAAACATTTTACGTTTAAGCCCGCCTCGAGCAGGGTGGGTATCGCCCTCAAAGTGGCGTTGACCCCCGCGTTATCCCTGTCAAACAACAAAATAACGGAGCTTGCATTTATGCGTTTAAGTAGCTGCGTATGTTTTGACGATAACGCCGTACCCATAACCGCTACTGTGTTTGTAAAACCTGCTTGGTACAAGGCGATTACGTCCATATAGCCCTCAACTATAATTATTTCGCTTTTGCGAGCCTTGCGGGCTATCTGTATGCCGTAAAGCTGACTGCCTTTGTTAAATATCGGTGTTTCGGGAGAATTTAGGTATTTTGCGTTACTATCTGCAAAAATATCACGACCTGCAAATGCCACTATATTGCCGTTTATGTCTATTATGGGGAACATAAGGCGGCCTCTAAATCTATCGTAACAGGTGGAATTTTTGGAGAGTTGTATGAGCCCTGATTCCACCATATCTTGTCTGTCAAAGCCATTTTTTTGCAATGTTTTTAACAGAGCGTCCCAATTATTAGACGCAAGCCCCAGCCCTAATTTTCTGCGTAATTTTAGGGAAACATTGCGTTCGTCTAAATATTTTTGGCATAATTTTGCCTCTTCGGTATCGTTAGTGAGCGTTTCGTAAAAAAAGCGAGCCGCACAGCTGTGTATATCCAACAATGTAGTGCGTAACTTTGCCTGTTTTTTTGCCGTTTCTTTGACCTCTTTGCTTTGGTTGAACGTGGGTAGGGTGTAGTGTATTTTTTCGGCTAAAAATTTTAGGCTGTCCACAAAGTCATAATTTTCGATGGCCATAATAAAGCTGATGACATTGCCGCTAGCACCACAACCAAAGCAATAGTACATTTGCTTTTCTTGTGAAACGCTAAAAGAGGGCGTTTTTTCGTTGTGGAATGGACATAGACCAAAAAAACTGCCCCCCCTGTTTTTGAGCACGACATACCCCCCTATTACGTCTACTATACTGTTACCAGAGCGTATATCTTCTATAGTCTCTTGAGGATAGAACATATTTCATTGCCTTTCGCAAACTTTCAGAAGCGGCTATCCAATTATAGAAGCCACTTGCACGCCACTTTGTTCCTGTTGCTGGCGTTCCATCATCATTTGAACCTGCTCCATTATGCTTTGTTGAGCAAGCTGTGTTGCACCTGCCGCCATATCTTGGTCAGCTATATTACTTCTTGCGGCTGCCATGTTTAGGTTTGTGATTTGGTTGTTGGCTATTGTGGTATCGAATCTGTTACTCATAGCACCTAAATAGGAGCGTTCGTTGGAGACACGGGATAGAGCCTCGTCTATTCTCTGCATATCAAAGCTGCCGTCCGTTACGTTAATCGGATCGGGTCCCAAGATCATGCTCGAAGACATATTGCCGATATTGACTGTTGGCCCAAGCCCCGAAGCATCTGCGGCAACGTGTAGTCCCCTGCCGTCCTGTGCACTAAAGCTGCCGTCTAAGAGATTCATGCCATTAAACTGTGTGCGGCTCGCTATTGCATCGATTTCGGAGACCAGCTGATCTACCTCCATCTGTATATTCTGCCTATCACTATCCGTTAGAATACCATTTGATGCTTGCATATTCAAGTCTCTTATGCGGAGCAGGCTTTCGGATATGGTTGAAAGGCCGCCTTCGGCGGTATTAACAAGGCTTTGCATATCGGCTACATTACGTGTGCCTTGCTCATTACCTCTAATTTGTGCCGTCATCCTTTCGGATATGGCAAGCCCAGCGGCATCATCCGCCGCCGAATTGATACGCTGCCCTGTGGACATTTGTATCATCGTCTGACTCATCTGGTTTGTAGCTATATTATTTACAGTCATGATTCATCCTCCTTCTAAAAAAACCGTGGGACTCTGCCCTGCGTCTGGTGTCCAGCGGACACCGTTAGACGTTTGTGGAGCAACACCCCGCTGGGGGCACACCCCCAGACCCGCTCGTTTGTGGTTTTTGTTGTGTTTCGTCCTTACATCTATCATTATACCACACAAATTTTATGTAGGCAACAACTGCTAAAAATTTTTTTCGAGGCTTTAATTTTATCCCGCTTGCTCCTTTAATTTTATCCCGCTTGCTCCGCAAATGGTTAAACGATGTTCGCTGGACACTCCCCGTTTTAAATTTTATGCTCGTACCGCAAAAAACCCAACCAACTCCCGCAGCTTCTCCGCCTGTGTATTCAATTCCCTCGAAACATCGGCGGCTTGCGTGGCAACCGTAGAATTTTCCGCCACCACCTGCGATATTTCCGAAACATTCACATTCACCGCCGAAATGGATTCCGACTGCTCCTTCGAAATTTCCGTTATTTGGGCGATAAATTCCGAGATTTTTTGCATATCATCCATTATCGTTGTGAAATAGTTCGCTACCTGCTCCGTGGCGGATAATCCGTGTTCTACATTTGTCGTATTGCGTTCGATTATCGCACCTGTTTCCTTGACGGAATCCTGACTGCGAGTGGCTAAATTACGGACTTCTTCCGCTACCACGCCAAACCCCTTGCCGTGATCGCCCGCCCGTGCGGATTCCACCGCCGCATTCAACGCCAGCAAATTGGTCTGGAATGCGATTGTGCCGATCGTGTTCATTATGCCCGTGATGCCGTCGCTTGCCAGGCGGATTTGTGCCATTGCCGCCGTCATGCCGTCCACAGCCGTGTGGCTTTCTCGGATATTTTCCTGCGAACGAGCCGCCTGTTCGTTGGCATTTGTGGCGTTTTCCGTGGCGTTGCGGGCTTGCGAATTGACGGAATCCAATGTGGCGTTCAGCTCCTCAACGGCGTAAGATTGCCGCTCCGAGCCGTCCGCCAAGGTTGCCGCCGTGTCCGAGATATGTGCCGCGCCGTCCAGCACCAATGTGGCGGATTGCTGAATATTTGACATTGTGGTGTTCAGCGAATCCAAAATCGAATTTAGCGAATCCTTTATCGGCAGATACGCCCCGACAAAATTTTTGTCAACCGTCAGCCGCAAATCGCCCCTTGACATTCCCAAGACAATGCGGCTAATCTCGTCAATGTATTCCAGCGTAACGGCGGCGGTTGCGTTCAGAGATTTTCGCAAATTGTCAAATGAGCCGTTGTATTTCTCGGAAATGGCGGCGGTCGCAAAATCGCCCTGCTGTATTTTTATGAGAGATTTTTCGATTGCGTCCAGCGGCTCTGCAACGGCGAAAATCAGCTTGTTCAGGTCGCCGACAAGGGTCGCCCAACTGCCCTCGAATTTTGCCGTGTCCGCCGTGAGGTCGAACCTGCCGTTTGTAGCGTTTTCCGCCAATTTTTCGATAGTGCCGTGGATTTCCTTTAACGCCGCCGAAATATTCCGCATGGTTGTGGGCAAAATCGCCAATTTGCCGGGCATATCCGCTATTTCTGCCCCAAATTCGCCCACTCGGATTTTCTCCAAAACGTCCACCGTCCGCAAAATGGCGGCAACATTCGAGTTGACAATCTCATTTACGCCCTCGGTTACGTCCCTGAAAGAATTTGCATAATTATGCGTTTTTATGCGATAATCGATGTCGCCCTGCACGGCGAAATTTTGGTGCAGATCCGCCAAATCTCGCAAAATACTGCGGATTACGCCGATTAAGGTATGTACACTCGCCGTCAGCTTTCCGACCTCGTCTTTACTTGTGATTGTGGGCAAATTTGCGTTGATTTTGCCGTTCGACACCTCGTCCAACAGCCGCACCAAACCCACCAGCGGCTGAATTTTCCGCCCAATGACAAGTAGCCCAATCACGCCAACCGCCGCCAACAGCACCGCCACGGCTATCGAGATTGTCTCAAACATAAGCACCGTCTGATAATCGGCATCTATGACGGTGTTCATGTGATTGTCCAAGTTCGCCAAAAACTCGTCCAAAGCGGCATCTATGGAGTCTCGGGCGTTTTCGTAGGCGGGGTTGGTCAGCAAATAGACGGCTTGTTCGATGTTGCCCGCCGCAAACTCGTCAAATGCCGTCTGCTCCACGACCGCCAGTTCGGCGGCAATCTGCATTGCCGTGTTTACGGGCGTTAGCAGGGCGGCGGGCAGCGACAAGGCTTGCAAGGCGGCAAACGCCGTTTCTTTCGTCCGCACAACGTCCATTTCATGCCGATAGGCGTTGTAATGCTCCACATTTCCGCTAAGGACGAAATATTGTGCCGTGTCCTCCAAGCGGTCGGATGCGGTGCGGATTTGTGCGGATGCACGTAATGCGTCGATGTGCGATGTCATGTTGCTTTTCAGAATGTCGTCCACCTGTGTGCTAATGGCGATAGAAACGATGTTTACAGCCGCCAAGACGGCGATGGCTAGTGCCAGGATTTTTGTTAATTTTAGGATACTCATGGATTCCCTCCAGATTTTATTCTACATTTGTAGTAGGTTTTATTATAGCATGGGGTTTTTGAAAATGTCAATATGTTTGGGAATTTTTAGGATGTGGATTTTTCGCATTGCAAAAAACGCAAAATGTGCAGTTTTCAGCCCCATGCAGGGGATAATTTGCGATCTTGCGTTGTTTTATGATTTCTTGGAGTCGGCAAACAGGCGGAGTTAAGCACTCTGCTCTGCTGATTATAGCCCATGATTACAGCATAGACGGACAAATTTGTCAACCCCTTTTTTGAGTTTCTTGTTGATTTTTCTATTGTACCACACCGCTCTCAAAAAGTCAAAATATTTTTTGAATCGCCTTACACCACACCTCAAAAAACCTAATATCAATCACAAAAAACCAATAAAAAATGAGCGGGTCAAGGGGCGCGCCCCTTGCGGGGTCTGGGGCAGAGCCCCACGGTCTTAAAAAAGCGGGAGACCGTAGTCTCCCGCAGTTTTTTGTTTCGTCTAGTTGAAGAAGGATTTTAGTAGTACCTTGCCCAGGAATTTTCCGCCGATGAAAGGAGCTATGCAAGTTAAATCGTCTAAATTCCCCTCTTTTATCGTTTTTTCTGCCAGATTAACAAGCGTTTCTCGGCTGATAAATGGGGCTAAAGTTACCAGTTCAGCTATCCCGTGTACGCTTTCAATCTTAATCGCCACTTGGTTGATAGTCTCTTTTCGCAAGAACGGTGCAAGCTCTACCAAATTGTCCAGTTGATCGTCCTCGCAAGCCTTTAATACCAATTCGTCCAGTGTTTCACGACTGACAAACGGGGCAAGTGTGCAAATGTTCTCCAAACCATGCCTTTCTGCCATTTGACGAACGAATTTATCCACCGTATCTCGCCCGAGAAACGGGGCAATAATGACTAAATTCATTGAAACGTCCTCTTCCTCCGCCTTTTCGACAAACTGCCCCAAAATTTCTCTATCGATAAACGGGGCAAGCGGCAGCAATTCCTGTAACGTAAAATTTTCGATATTTTTTGCCAAATCGTTTACCTGCTGCGGCTTCAGAATTGGCGATACGTCCGCTAAATCCTGAACGCTTAAATCGGCGGCCTGTTCGCCCTTTAAAACATTGTTTATAATATCTGCCTGTTTTGGATTGCCTAAAAGCTCATCTATACTAATCTCCAAAACTTGCGATACATCGGGCAATTTTGAGATGTCGGGCATGGTAAGCCCTCGCTCCCAACTAGACACGGCTTGGTACGTTACACCAATTTTATCCGCCAACTCCACTTGCGTCATGTTCCGCTCTTTCCTCAAGGTTGAAATTTTCAAACCTGTCTCCTGCATATTTAACATTTACAATACCTCCTTCTAAGACCGCTGGGCTCTGCCCAGACCCGCAAGGGGCTCTGCCCCTTGACCCCGCTGGGGGCGCGCCCCCAGACCCGCTCGTTTTGTTTGGGGTAGGTCTTTTGTATAGTATGAGTCTACAACAAATCGCCTTGCTCGTAAATCAAGTTATTTTTGCTAAAGCTGTGCTTTATTAAGTAGCAAGCAAAAACGCCTCAACAATCAAAAATTGAGACGTTTTAGTCCAACCCAACAGGTTAATCGCAAAAAATCACAAATTTTACACGATTAGCCAAGACCAAAAAATAGCGAAAATTGGGGGTCAAGGGGGCTTGTCCCCTTGTGGGATGTGGGGCAAAGCCCCACGGTTTTAATCGAAACCAATATATTCCTGTGTTCGTAGCCTAACTTGTGTTCCGCGTTGTATGTGCTGACCTGGGATGGGGAATTGTGTTTGTACGATTAGGTTTTCGTCGGGTATGTATGTGCTTTCACGTACCACGACAAAATTCAGCCCCGCCTGCTCAAGCATCTCCCTTGCTCGTTCAAGCGGCTGACCCTCAACATTTGGAACAAATGTCAAATCATCCAAATTGCTTATGTTGCCGTCAAGATAGAGGAATACGGGAACATTGTTTGGGACGGGCTGACCCGCCGAGGGAATATGATGCGAAATTACCGAGCCGCGGCTTGAAATATGGTAATCTAAGCCCATACTGTTCAAAATCGGCGTTGCGGCACGAAGCTCCATTCCCGAAAGATCGGGCATCGTTTCGACCCCCCAATTCAAGATTCCTGTTGTAATCTCTTCGCCTGTCGGCGGAATCTGCTTGTATTCGATTATATTTGCGAAAATATCTCGCAATATAGGCCCGACCGAACCCGAGGCGGTCAAAAATACATTTTCGGGGTTAAATAGCACAACCATTACCAAATATTGCGGATTTTCAACGGGGAAATATCCCAAAAATGAGTTGACTACCCAGTCTCCATGCCGTTGCCCCTGCTCGCCTGTACCTGTTTTTCCGCCTATTGCATATCCCTCTATCATCGCAGTACGGCCTGTCCCTGCAGGTGTCATTACATCTTGTAATACCGTTCGCAAATAATCCGAAGTTTCTCGGGATATAACATTTCTTAAAACCGTTGGCCGATTTTCGGTAACAATATTCCCCTGCGAGTCGATTATCTGAGACACAACGAATGGACGCATCAGATTTCCGCCATTTATAAGGGCTGCAAATGCGTTTAATGTCTGAATCGCCGTGGCATTAAAACCCTGCCCGAACGAGCTTGTTGCTAGTTCCACCGTGTTTAATTGCGATAATGTGTACATAACAGCAGGAGAAGAAACAGCCTCTTCGCCAGGTAGATCGATGCCTGTCCGCTCGCCGAATCCAAAATCATTGCGATACTGATAGAATAAATCTCGCCCCATTGCTTGGGCAATGTCAATCATCGCAATATTGCAGGAAACCATCAAAGCCTCGCGCAGAGTCAAGCTGCCATGTACGCTCATGCAAGTAATTTCCCAATCTGCCACAGTTCGTACGCCTTCGCAATAAAATCTATTGATTTCGGGCAGAATTATATTCTCCTCGATTGCGGCAGCGGCAACAAATGGCTTGAAGGTTGAGCCTTGCTCAAATGTGCGGCTTAAAAAGAAATTCGGCCAAGTTCGATTCATGTGCCGCAACTGTTCTGCAGCCTCCATTTCATTCCAAAAGTTGGAAATGGCAGGGTCGGTAAAACGTGTGCCGTCATCGGGTGCATCTAGTGGAAAAGACGGCCATTGTGCCATTCCTAAAATTTCGCCCGTGTTCGGATTCATAACCGCTACGCCAGCAAATTCTGCTCCATAGCGTAAAGCTGCCTCGGTGGCGGCATTTTGAGCTATTCGTTGAATACCAGAATCTAACGTGGTAACAAGCCAGTTTCCATCCACGGGCGGAATTTCTTCGATAGGCACAGTGTTCGCCTGAAATGAACGTAAAATCCGCCCAGGGCTTCCCGTTAATTGCCTAGCATAAAAATTCTCCAAACCCCAGCTAGCATCCCCTCGAACAAAGCCCAGCACTTGCGGTGCCATGAAAGGATCGGGAAAACGCCGCAATGCCTCGGGAGTCAGGTAAACATGGCGAGTACCAGATAATGCCAACGCCATGTAGGCAGGTACTTGCCGTGCCACAATACGCCAATTTCCAGGGCGGGCTAAAGAGCCGTCCGCATTGGTTTCAAAAAAACTCTGCAATTCCTCCATCGAAATATCAAGAGTTTCGTAAAGTTGAGCAAGCGTCGCTTCTATTCGATTGGGATTTTGGTGCAGTAAGGTAACGTCCATGAAAACATTATAAACGATTTCGTTATCAATAAGCGGCTGTCTGTTCCTATCCAGTACGCCCCCATGAGCGGGCGGGATTATCTGCTCGATGTTACTCTGCCTTATAATCAGCTGTTGCACGGCGAAACGCTCAAAATCCGCCCCGTAGGTCATTATGATATTTCCGATAATGAATAGTAGCACCAATATACACGAGGTCATCATAAAACCTAAAATTTTGATGCGTTTGTTCCGCATTAGGTTGCGATTCTTTTCAAATTCGTTTTTTGCTCTGTTTTTCATGCTAATCTCTCCGTTCTAGGTTGTTATGGCAAAATTTCACGTCTGCATCTCCATTTCTAAGTCGTTATGGCAAATTTTCACGTCTGCATCTCCATTTCTAAGTCGTTATGGCAAATTTTCACGTCTGCATCTCCATTTCTAAGTCGTTATGGCAAAATATCTGACGATGGCGGCAACCGTTTCGTCCGCCATGAATTCTTGGTTATCTGGGTCTATTAGCCATGCAAAATCATGTATGTTTGACATAAAGCCAGCCTCTAGCAAAACAGACGGTGTCCACGAGGGGCGGCATACATAAAAATTTGCTTGATTCGCTTGGAAAAATCGATTGGTTGTGGGATTTACATAATGCAGTCCGTTTAATATGGTAAGTGCGGCTGGCTGGCTTATTTCGTTACGGTACCATACCGTAAACCCCCGTATATTAGTGGCATCTGTGGTTTCAGCAACAGAATTGGCGTGCATCGATATGAACATATCGGGGCGAATCGCCCGACTCGCCAAAACCCTTTCCCCCACGGTCAAAAATGTGTCGTTATCTTCTCGTAAAACAACTACCCCCGCCCCCAAAGTGCGTAATCGCTCCGCCAATAGCAACGAATTATCAAGCACAATATGCTTTTCAGCCAAAGCCCCGCCCATCGCTCCGATAGCCCCGACATCATTGCCGCCATGCCCTGGATCGATCACGAACGTAAAGCCCGCAAGCGGCGTACGCCAATCGAAATTCAACTGTCGGGGCGAAGTTATGGTTAGTTGCAAGCCGTCGTCTGATACCGAAAGATCGTGCCCGTTTATGCGGATACCGTTTTTTGGCGTGAAAATTGCATACGCTATGTTTTCGGAGTTTACTCCGCTCGTTATGCTTGCCACAATGGAATCTTGGGGTAAAACAGGCATTGGCGGAGCTTCTGTCTGCATCCCAAAATAGACTACCACATTTCCATCTACAAATTCAGATCTTGCGGCGGGTGCAAAATTATCTTCCAAATGCCAAACAATTACTTTTTCATGCGGTTCGCTCTCCACAAAAACACCCGTTCCCAGCAAGTTTTCCCTAAGATCGCTCGCTAGTATAATAATCACGCTGTCCGCATTAATCCAGCCTCCATTCGACATACGTAGCCAATTACCGTTACTCGCCACAATTCTGTCCGTCATTCCACGTTCTATAAATTGATTGGAGCCTCCTGTGGCTGTGGCATTAGGGAAAAGCCAGGCTGGTTCTGTTGTTACTGTGGCGTAAAAAATCTGATCTTCATCAAATTCCCAAACGGGCGGCGGCGGCGGGGGCGGCGGGGGAGCTGTGCCATCGTCCGTAACGGGAGCGGGAGCTGTTTTGTTAATCGTCCGCACAACAAGACTCCCGTCAGATTGCGTAAATTCAAAGACATTCATACCCGTTTCCAATTCGGCATATAGGCTAAAAAAACCCTCGGGCGTTCTGCCCGTTATCAATTCGCCGTTCAGGTAAAGGGGCAAATCGGGAATACTAGTTCCCCAAAGATTGTACCCCGCCGCCGCTAAATTCACGTTTATATCTTGAGGAGGCATATTCACACTCAATTCGTCCATGATTACCGAAGGAGAACGAGCGGTCGAAATCGGACGGACTGCATACCAGTTGCGTACCATATCGCCAATCGCCCCACGCAGGTGAGTCCAACGGAAAAACACGCTGCCCGACACCACGTCCGAGCCCTCATTCATTTGCAGCTGCCGCAGCATTTCACCGCTAAAATTAGCGTGTCCCAATGCCTCTCGATAGGCGGCGTGTCCGATATGCAGCCCAACATTTGTGCCTCTTACAACATCCTCCCACCAACGTAGTAAGATTGCATAGTCCGCAATATCGAACCCGATATACCAATAGATTTGGGGGATAATGTAGTCAATCCAGCCCTCTTGTATCCATCGAATCGAATCCGCCGATATGTCAAAATAATGCTGAAAGCCTCGAGTGGCACTGCCGAGTGGGTGCGAGCCTTCGTTTGCCCAAATTCCCGTGGGGGATATTCCAAAACGTACGTTTGGATTAATCTCATCTATCGTGCGGCGAATCCCCTGAATTAGGTTGTTTACATTATTTACACGCCATTCGTGCAGACTGCTGAAACCTGCACCATATCGGGCAAAGGTTTCCGCATCATCAAAATTTCTGTGGGGGTAGAAATAATCGTCAAAATGTATCCCCGCTAAGGTCGGGTAATTTATCAATAATTCCCGAACCCCATCGATAATCAGCTGTTGAGCCTCGGGAATCCCAGGATCGAGGTATAATGCCGAATTGACGGGATGCCGCCTGACCAAATGAGGTCGCAGCCGAGCGGGATTATTGTAAGAAAGCAGGTTTACATCGGTAATATTTGCCGTTGAATGTGTAACTCGGTAAGGGTTAATCCACGCATGAAGCTCGATTCCCGCCATTTGCGTACGTTCTAGCCAATATGCAAGCGGATCGAATCCGTCCGCAGGTGCAACGCCCTCCGTACCTGACAAATATCTTGACCACGGGAAAATTTGAGATGGATAAAAAGCATCGCCCGCAGGCCGCACTTGCAAAATTATTGCATTTAGGCCTATACTTCGGCTATGTTCTACTATATAGCGAATCTCTTGCCGAATCTCCTCATTGCTAAGCCCTGGCACGCTGGGAAAGTCTAAGTTGATAACAGTAGTTACCCAAACTCCTCTAAAATCCGTTTGTGCGGGGCTTTCAACCACTGGCGGCACTGTCCCAGGTTCGGGCATAGCAACCATCGAACCAGGGATTGACACCAAAATTGCCATTATCATTGCCAAAATGTCATTTATCATAATAAAATCCTCCTTCTACTGATAAAACCGTGGGGCTCTGCCCAAAACCGTGGGGCTCTGCCCCACACCCCGCAAGGGGCGCGCCCCTTGACCCCATCGTTTGTTTTTGTTTTTATCGTGGAATCCCGCTAGTGTTTACAAATTTGTACTCATTGCGGCAGGGTCAAGAAACAAAAAATCACGAATGTTGCGGGGTAAGGTTTCGTTGTTTTTGACAAATATTATTGTAACACAGTTTTTTGTCGAACGCAAATAGAATTTTGTCGAATTTTCGCCATCACATATAATGTAGGGGCGGATAGAATCCGCCCGCAATCGCCCACGGTGGAGGTTCTTGGCGGTTTATTGACCCCACGGGCGGATAATATCCGCCCCTACGCAGAAAAATGCAAATCGTTTCCGTAGGGCAGAATCCACCCACAAAAAACCGCCGACTATTGTCGGCGGTTTCCCGTTTCTTGTGGGGGCGGATATTATCCGTCCGCACTTTTTGTTAAATTTGCTAAACTTACTGCCTAATATAAATCGCCTGATTAACCTCGTCCCATTCTACCTGTACGCCCAAATTCTCGGCTATGTATCGTAATGGCACGAAAGCTCTATCATTTACTATACTTGGCATCCCTAACCCGTCAGGGAGCGGGGTGTCTAGTGGAATCTGTAATGTGATGCCGCCACTTATTATTATGGCTGTTCTTGTCTCCTCGTTCCAGCTTACTTCTGCACCAAATATTT
>WRKH01000290.1 GCA_009778175.1 Turicibacter sp. | reverse complement strand
TGCAAAAAACGGAATGGGCAAGCCCATTCCCTACAATCGAAACCGTAGGGTCGAGGCTTGCCTCGACCGCCCCCGCAAATCGTTTAAGTTAATGACAGTGGGATAATATCCGCTCCTACGAAACAAAACGAGCGGGTCTGGGGGCGCGACCCCAGCGGGGTGTGGGGGCACCTGGTGTCCTGTGGACACCGTTTAGGCGTTTGCGGAGCAACCAGAGCCCCACGGTTTTAAGTTTAGGGGGGTTTTATGGCAAGACCGATAGTTGCAATAGTGGGTCGCCCGAATGTGGGGAAATCTACTTTGTTTAACAGGATAACGGGAACAAGATTGGCGATAGTTGAAGATACGCCAGGGATAACGAGGGATCGATTGTATGCCGATGCGGAATGGCTGAATTATAATTTCACCGTGGTGGATACGGGTGGATTGAATCCTGAAAGCGAGCATTTTATTGACAAAGAGGTCTTTAATCAGGCGGAGATTGCAATAGATACTGCTGATGTTATTCTGTTTGTGGTGGACGGCAAATTGGGCTTGATTGAGGCGGATTATACCGTGGCGGATATGTTGCGGCGTGTTAAGGCAAAGGTTATTTTGGTCGTGAATAAAATCGATGCACCGAATACACAAGAGAATAATATTTATGAATTTTATGGGCTAGGTTTGGGCGAGCCGCTCCCCATATCGGCAGGGCAGGCATTGGGCTTGGGCGATATGCTGGACGAGGTTGTAAAATTGTTCGCAAGGGACGACACCGAAGAGGACGAAGAGGTCATAAAAGTGGCGATTGTGGGCAAGCCAAACGTGGGCAAATCATCGTTGATTAATAAAATTTTGGGTGAAAATCGTGTAATTGTGAGCGATGTACCTGGGACGACAAGAGATGCTGTAGATACGCCATTCACGGCGGGCGGACAACGCTACATTTTCATTGACACGGCAGGGATTCGGCGAAAGAGCAAAATCAAGGAAAATATCGAAAAATTCTCGATTATACGGGCGATTTCAGCCATTGAGCGGGCGGACGTATGTATATTATTAATCGATGCGAACGAGGGGATCACAGAGCAGGACGTAAAGATTGCGGGCATTGCACACGAGCGAGGCAAGGCAGCGATTATAGCTGTAAACAAATGGGACATTGTCGAAAAAGATACGCACACCATGAAAAAATATGAAACAAAGATTGCCACGGAACTGGCATATATGCCTTATGCTCCAAAATTATTTATATCGGCATTAACAGGGCAGCGGATACACAAATTATTCGATTTAATATTTGCCGTTTACCAAAACAACGCAATGCGGATAAGCACGGGGCTTTTAAACGATGTAATAATCGAGGCGACGGCAATCCACCAGCCTCCCACCGACAAGGGCAAGGCATTACGAATTTACTACGCCACACAAGTATCCATAAAGCCACCAACAATCGTACTATTCGTAAACGACAAAAAACTAATGCATTTTTCCTACAAGCGATTTTTAGAAAACAAACTACGCGACACATTCGGCTTCACAGGAACCCCCCTACACTTCATAATCAAATTACGCTAATTTTAAAGTCGCGTTGATGTCTCTTGGGGAGGTTTTTTATCCGTCCGCGCTGAGGCTTGCGGGGGGCAAATTTTGGTTGGCAAAAGATTAGTTTAGGAGTGGATGCAAATCCACTGTCATTAACTTTAGGCTGTGTTGTAAAAATATTGAAACGAATAACGGGCGACCGAGACGGTCTCCCCTACAACAACGCCACCATAGGGGCGACCGTCTCGGTCGCCCGCCCCTATAAATCATTTAAGTTAATGACAGTAGTGCAAATCTACCACTATTTTTAGAGTCTTGTTATTGTTCTTTTGTAGGGGCGGATAATATCCTACGGTCATTAATTTTACGTACAAATCGCAAAAAACAGAATGAGCAAGCCCATTCCCTACGTTCAAATTGTAGGATCGAGGCTTGTCTCGATCGTCCTCGGCAACTAAGTTAATAACAATGATAATATCCGCCCGTTATATAAAGATTAATAAGGAAACAAGTTGATACGGTTGTACCTGGGTCTGGTAAATGCCTTTTACCGCTGTTAGATTTGTGATTTGCGAGTTGTTGCCCGTACAATTTCTATAGCGTTTCGTTCGTTATTCAGTGAAGTTATACCGCTATCGGCTCTTTAGCTTCTTTTGCCTTATCAGAAAAAAGATTATCGGAAGTCGCTTGCGAATTGCCATCTTGCTTTGCCGTTCTATTGTACCATGATGGGTTTATCGTTAGCATCATACAACGAACCAACAAAGCTGTAAACAATCTCTATCTCCTGCGGAAAATCCTATACTGGAAATGCACAAAAAAGCACATCGACGGTTTAATTTTAGGGCTAGGACGGGGAAGATGTCACAGGCAGAGTTTTTGGCTTGGAGTGAGGAAGCCAGTCGTAAGCGTAATGAATGTGTGGCGGAACGGTTGCCTGTGGCGGAACGGTTGACTGTGGATGAGTTTAGGGCTTGGCTTGAGCAGAGGCGAGTTCGGAGGGCATGTGGTAAAAGTGACAGAGGGTGGCCCTGTGGGATGAATAAAAGAGATGACGAGACACCTTAAAATTACAAAAGCAACAGCCTGACTTATAAAAACAGAGCTATTGCTTTTGTTGATAAAGCTTTATTTTGTTGTAATGCTTTAATATGAAACAACCCACGTATTAAGTTGATATGACGTGACACTTGCCGTATTTTCGCTTGGTTGGTGATAATGTCCATCATGGACTGTTAGGAGGGTGTAAAAATTGCTGTTATAGTTACATGACCATGACCCATAGTTACGGTTGTTGTAGGATTACTAGAACTTTCCAAATTCGCATTACCGCTTATCTCCCAATGAGAAAAGCGATAGTTATGGTTTGCTACTGCTGAAATCGAAACTTGCTCATTTGGAAAAACGGCTACACTTGCCCCAATACCCACATCAATAGAACCCTGGTGATTTGTATTTTGATAAACTCGCCCCATTGATGAGTTGTTTGGGTGCATACGTAAAGACACTTCTCCTTCATTTAGAAAGCTAGGAGGTGTTGAAGTTGGTTGGGGTGTCCATGTAGTTGGCTGTGGAGTTTGTACTGCTGCGGGTGACTGATGAGCAATATTTGTCTGAGGAGTAGACTGTCTAAAAACTGCCATTATAGAAACATCGCTATGTGGCGTAATGGTAGTCATATGGTTTCTGTGATTTTCGATTGTTGCACTACCCCAGTTTATTTGCCAATGGTCGAAAGAAAGACCATTATGTGATGGGGCGTGAACCGTAATACTCTGCCCTGGAAGTATGTCTACTGAACCACCCTGTGGGAAAGAAGCCCATTCATCATCATTATAAACCATAATACCAATGCCGCTATCTATAAAAAACATTTGACCACCATCAACAGGGACATAAAGACCGCTTCCGTCACGATATGGGCTATTGCTATACATACGTGCAGTATGTTGAGGAGTGCTATTCCCCATTATTTGCCAAAATGGTCTTGGTTGTTGCGGAACTATTGTTATATTTCCAGTATATATATTTCCTACAGTTGGTGGCTGTGGTATTGGAGTAGGCTGAGGAGGTGTATGTGCTGGTGGCGTGGGCGGAATCGTAGGTGGTGGGATTGGAATATAGGGCTGCTCGGGAGTTACTGTGATAGGAGGTATCGGTAGTGGAGTTGGAGTTGGCATAGGTTGTTGTTCCATTTCATAATCAACAAAACTACCATTTCGCCAATTCCCATATTGGAGTTGACCGTCTGCGTACCACATTGTACCTTTACCATTTGGGCGACCATAAAAATCTATTTGACCATCGTATACGTCGCCGTTTGCGTACCATATAGTTTGGATACCAGAAAACATTGTTTCGGGAGGAGTAATAGTCAGACGAACATCACCATTTCGATTCCAAACGGTAAACTTTATATCCAAATTATCCATGAAAATCCATTGACGCACTTCAAAGTCAACATCGTTCAAACCATCATCAACACCTCTCCAAGATGTTTCAACACGATGGTTATCTGTATTTGATATTTGATGAATCGAACCATCAAAATGCCATCTAGTCTCGTAACCATTGTTTGTAAACGCCTGATTAGTTGCCACATCAAGAGGACGAATTGGTCGTCTGGGCTGCTCAGGTCTCAAAGGTGCAAGTGCATGTTGCGGCGGTAACGAGATTGCCCCTGAGTCTGGCATTACTATCACTGGTCTAAAGCGCGCCTGTATATTGAGTGTTTCAGTTTCAAACCGAGTAGATATACTAGCTGTGGCGTTGGTGCTTTGCCTCAATCCGTCCACATACCAAGCAATAAATTCAAATCCATCATTACTTATTGCTTGAATGGGGAAGCTGTAATCTGTCTCTGCGTAAAAAACGCCGCTACCAATAACTATACCGCCCTCGCTTGGATTGGCTTCGAGGTTAAGCGTAAGTTTTGGTACTTCTTCAAATCGAGCAGAAACATAAGTATATCCACGCCCCAATTCAATAGTTAAATTGTTTCCGTCACGTTCTCTAGCGTGTTGAAATTGCCAATTTATATTCCAACCAGCAAGTCTATAACCCTCATCTGGCACTGCTGTAAATGTTACATTGTCAAGAATGAGCGGAGTATCGTTGTCAACTATGACGACCCCTCCTACACTTTCTAAAATACGAAGATTCGAAGGAGGTCTCCGACTAAACACAGCCTCGATAGTGTAGCTGGAAGTATGCAGAAGAGATGTCCCCATCGTCAGCCACAGGTCAGGGTCTGTATGTCTTTGTCGTCTGCCTAATGGCATTGTTACATTCCAATGACTAAAGAAGTATTCCGTATCCAAGCCATCCCATGCAACAGCATTTCTAGCAGAAAGGACCACAGTTCTATTGTTATAGGCTCTAAAGGTAAATTCAGGTTGCCACCAAAAAGATGTAAAACGATTACCGCCTGTCATTCCTCCTTCAACACGGTCAGTTAACGAACCTCCAGTAATATTAACTGTAATTTGATAGCCAGAATTATCCCCTGAAAAAAGATTGGATACAAAATTGAAAGCATCCCTAAGAAAATTAACTACTTCTATAATATTGTCCCAGTTTTCAATGACCCATATTATAGATGTAAATACTGCTGTAGCAACTTTGCCGTGAGGTATCACTAAAGGTTCGTAGGTGACTGTCCATCCTTGAAATTGACCATTGTATATAGCACGATGCTCACTACCTTCCCACGTCACATTAAGGAAAGTTACTTCCTCACCTACTGGAATGACTCCTGAAAAGTCAACATATGAAACTACGTTATCTACTGATATATAATCAATCAAGTGATTATATATACTCATTGTTTCTTGAGGATTAGAAAACGTCATAATGTGAGTGTATCCCGTTGAACTAAGGTGTCGAGGGTTGTGTCTGCGAAGTATATTATCTATTGCTGGTATGTCAGATTCAACAATTAATATTAGTGAATCAAACGCACCTATGTGTGTTCTTTCTCCCGTATTGTTGTCAAACACAACTACAGTTTCCTCTTTTTCGGTAATAGTAAATCTTGTATTTGTGTCACTAATTTCAGCCGCATTAACATATAGGCGGATTGGTATAACAGGAGCAATAAGAGTAATAACTAGCAGTAAAGACATTATTTTTCTCAAATATTTCGACATAAACAACACTCCTTCGCACTAATCACTTTTCTCTCCACAAGATTTAAGGTTGTATTGCTGGTGTTCCAGGAATAGTTCCTAACTCTATCATTCCAGTTTGAGCTAGAGCCAGTAAATCTGAAGTCAAGACCCAGAGGCACGGTAGGACTTGGAACGTGACCATCACTACAAGCAGAAAACATAAGCATCATACAAAAAAGCATGGTTATGCCGATGATTTTGGTTTTGAAAGATTTTATACTCATTACTTTGTACTCCTTTCTCTATGGCATAAGCCACAATACACAGTTGTCCGCCAGCAGAAAAAGCAAATAGCATATTTTACATGCACACTTTTTTTACTATCCCTCTTTGGCTGGCCTTTGTCCAATTATCAGGCACAATAAAATCATTGAATAGCACCAGTTACAAACTTTACATCGCATTTTATGCGATTGTTCTTCATATAACATTAATCACCCGCCTTTCTAGCGACTTACCAAGATGCAAGAGGCTTGCGAAAGCTCTTTGTCCCACATTTACCTGTCCATAAGTATACCAAAAAATTGAGGCATTTTCAAAAAGTATTTCCTGAAGCGTCGGTTAAGAAACTGTTCTTGCTTCAGGATTTAACATCTAAAATACTGAATAAATTATGCCGTTTTCGATATTGTTTCAGTTTTGCCTATGTGATATAATATGAACAGAGAAAAAATCCATGTCAAAAATGTAGGAGGTTTACAACGTGACACCTTATGATGAAAATACGGTCAAAAAAATTATTGCAAACAACATTAAATATTTGCGAGGGAAAAACAACCTTACGCAAGGAGACTTAGCGAACAGACTAGGTGTTGCAACCAGTTCTTTATCCGCTTATGAAAATGAAAAAACATTAATCAATTTTCAACATATGCTTAATCTTAGTATTTATTTTGACATATCTATCGACTACCTCATAGCGGTATCTTTAGATGACGCAAATATAAAACAATACACGCGCAGTCAGCAGACGACAATCGCCAAAGAAGCATTTACGTCAAGCGTTACTGACGAAACCTTAAAACGATTTTCGGACAAAGTATACTTTTGTTATTATTACGAAACCGATGAACGAAAAGCTGATGGCAAACAAGAAATATTGGAGGGTGAAATTTTAACCGATTCCAATAAAGGAGCTGGATACATAGATGTTGTTGCTCGCTTCGGAACCAAGGGTGAAGCTAACTATACTGGTACTTGGATGTATAATGGTCATAGGGCGTATATCTCGCTCATAAACCCTTTACGCAATGAATTATGCTTAATAGCCATTCCCTGTCTGCCGTCTGAAAAAATTTACATAGGTGGGGCAGGAGCAATTTTGTCAGTTTCAAGAGGCAAAAACTCTACTCCTTGCTACCAACACATAATTTTATCGAGCGTTAAATTGGATTATAATGGTAGCATTAGAAACACAATCGATGAGGCACTTCAGATTGACAGAAAGCAATTTCATTCCCATTTCAACGCTGACCTAGATGAGCTAATTTATAGGCAACTCCAAAAACTCACAGATTGGAGATAGCGAGTTGTCGTAGAGAGTTTTATACGGATAGTTATACAAAAAAGGCTATGCGGTAGTCTAACCTGTGCCCTTTACCATAATCATCTGCTAGTTGCTTGCTTATAGTTTTATTTATCCTACGGTTGCTTCCTTATTATCCATGTCTATTGTCTCCGTGGTTTGGCGATTGCGGGCGGATTCTCTATTACTGTCCTTAGTGCCAAGGACGGTCGAGGCAAGCCTCGACCCTACAATTTGAATGTAGGGAATGGGCTTGCCCATTCCGCTTTTTTTGCAATTTACACGTTAAGTTAATGACAGTAGGTTTGCCCCGCCCATTGTTTCCATGATTTGACGATTGCGGGCGGATTCTATCCGCCCCTACAGCACACGACAGCAACTCAAAAACGACACTCCTAGCTTAAACGAACCAACCCGCCAACGGCAATCCAAGAGCCAAAAAAGACGAAAGTTGGGGGTCAAGGGGGCGCGCCCCCTTGCGGGGTCCAGGGGCAGAGCCCCTGGCGGGGTGTGGGGCAGAGCCCCACGGTCTTCCACGGAAAAAAGCCTCCGAAGAGGCTTTTTTCCTGAAAGAGAAGGTATTTAAGGGGGATTGCTTACGAACTGAAAACAAGAACTTGGTTCAAGCTTCCAGTCGTGTGAAAAGATGGGGGAGTTTTCACAATAATTATAATAACACGTTTTCATATAGCTGTCTAGCCCTTTGTCCGCCAAACTTTTCGCCCGAATGTATAAATATTTTGTGCAACTTATATATATACATTTTTCCGCTTTGTAAAAATTGCCCTATTTTTTGCAATTTTTCGCCGTTTTCTCCTAACTCTCCCGTTTTTCTACCTGCCACCCTTGTCGTATGGTTGTCCAATCGCCTTTGGTGCAACAGTGTTTTTTGACGTGAAAGCGAGAACAATTAAGGTTGCGATAAAGGGAGTCATTCTGTAAAAATGTGCAGGTAGCTCCAGTGCCCTCAAAAATTCTATACCCGAATAGCTATGCGAGATGGCTTGCATAAGCCCGAAGAAAAACGCCGCAAACATTACACGTACTGGCCGCCAAGCCCCGAAAATTAATACGGCAAGTGCCAAAAAGCCAAAACCAGCCACAGAGCCGCTAAATACTGTAGAAATCGGGATAACCCATATAAGTCCGCCGATTCCTGCTAAGCCTCCCGATATTAACACGCCCGAGTAACGCATTTTTGTTACGCTAACACCCACGGAGTCCGCTGCGTGCGGGTGTTCTCCGCAAGCCCGCAACCGCAACCCGAATTTGGTTTTGTACAGCACTATATACACTATAGCCAAAATTACAAACCCCAAATAGGTAGTTATGTATGTGTTTTGAAAGAACATCTCGCCGATTATGGGAATATCGCCCAAATGCGGAACGCTTTCTATGCGAAATTGATTGGAAAAGTGCATATTATGCGTACCAAGAAGCAGGCGAGCTGTATACACAGCAAAGGCGGGAGCAAACATATTTATTGCGATACCGCTGATAATTTGATTCGCCTGCAGATTTATCGATGCATAGGCGTGAAAAAATGAGATTGCCACCCCCACAAGCATAGATGTTATAAGGGCAATTATCAAGATAGGCTGCCCTGGCAGGGTCTCTTGAAAGGTTAGAATAACCAAAACCCCAGTAAACGCACCCATTATCATCTTGCCTTCGAGTGCAATGTTGACAATCCCCGATCGTTCCGAAAACAATCCTCCCAATGCCACTATCAACAACGGTATCATGAAAAACATTGTGTGCTGCATTACAAAAGATAACATTTTTTAAGCCTCCTTATAAAACCGTGGGTTTCTGCCCCGCTCGTTTTTGTTGGTTTTTTCGACCATCAAAATCACTCAACAATTTCCTCTTTTTGGGTAGTTTTTTTGGTAATTTTTACCAAACCCTTTCCGACAAAGGTTTTCACAAGGAAAACAAATGCACAAAAATATATGATTATCGAGATGACAATCTCTATAATTTCAATGGAAAAGCCAAAAACCTGCATACGTGCACCGCCAATGTAGAGGTATGCCACCAAGATCCCCGAAAATATCACGCCTATCGGGTGATTTAGACCCAAGAACGCCACCGATATTCCCATAAAGCCTTCGGATGCTAACACATCTACTATGCCCATGGCGAGTCCTGTGCCATTCATAAAATTAAGAGCGCCACCGATACCTGCAAGCGCTCCACATATCATCATAGAGGTAATAATATTTCGATTTTCGTTGATGCCAGCGTATTTGGCGGCATCTTTATTGAATCCGCAGGCCTTTAACTCATAGCCAAATGTGGTCTTTTCCAGGATTATGTAGATTAGCACAGCCGTCAAAATTGCCAAAATAATCCCCACATTCACGAAAGAGGGACGCAGTGCATCCCTAAAAATATAGTCAAGTCCCATTGTTGGCAGATTAGAATCGGCGGGGAGCCGTCTGCTTGTGGCATTCCCTGGGTCGAAGATGAATGTTATTATCATGTAGTTCACAAAAAGCATGGCTATGTAGTTTGTCATTATACAGGAGATAACCTCGTGTACATTGCGATATGCTTTCAAAAGTCCAGGGATAGCTCCCCACAAAGCCCCTGCCGTAGCCGCCGCCAAAATAGCCGATATTATACGGATTGGCGGGGGTAGGAATGTAAATTCCAAACTGATAAAAACGGCGACAAATGCCCCTATAGTAAACTGCCCGCTTGCTCCAATATTAAACAAGCCCGTTTTAAATGCAAATGCCACCGATAATCCCGTCAAAATGATAGGCGTTGCAAAAAGCAGCACATCGCCCAAATTACGCATTGATGTTATTCCAAATGTGAGTATTGTAGTAAATGCGGGTATCGCCTGATTTGCGTTACTGATTAACAGGATTATAAAGCCAATCGCAAGCCCTGCCACGATAAC
The DNA here is from genome assembly GCA_009778175.1 of Turicibacter sp. Lineage (GTDB taxonomy): Bacteria > Bacillota > Clostridia > Lachnospirales > WQUN01 > WRKH01. The sequence continues at coordinate 5,225 of WRKH01000290.1, read as the reverse complement.
CAAAACGGAGGATAAAAAGCTGAGCATCGAACTTCGATTCATTACGCCACCACCTTATCTTTTTTTGCTCCAGACATATAGAGCCCAAGCTCGTTAAATGTTACCTTTTTGGGGTCAACATCGGCAACGATTTCGCCCTCATACATTACCAAAATTCGATCCGACACATTCATAACCTCTTCTAATTCTAGCGAAACAAGCAATACCGCCCGCCCCGCATCCCGTTGCTCTAGCAACTGTTTGTGGATATACTCTATTGCACCCACATCAAGCCCACGTGTTGGCTGCACCGCAATGAGCAGCTTGGGATTTCGGTCAATTTCACGGGCTAAAATGGTCTTTTGCTGGTTTCCGCCGCTCATGGAACGGGCTGGTGTCTCCTCGCCCTGACCCGAACGTATATCGAATCTATCGATTAACCGCCTTGCATATGCCATGATTGCATCTTTTCTCAAAAAGCTCCTATGCTGAAATTCCTTTGTGTAGTATGTCTGTAAAATCGTGTTATATGCCAGCGAGTAATCCAGCACTAGCCCATGGCGATGGCGATCTTCGGGGATATGGGAGATACCCATCTCCGTCCGTTTGCGTATTTTCATCTTGGAAAGCTCTGTTCCCTCCATGAGAATCTGCCCCGAATCGACCTCGCTAAGCCCTGTTAGTGCGTACACCAAATCCGTCTGCCCATTGCCCTCAATGCCCGCAATACAAAGAATTTCCCCTGCGAAAACATCAAAGGAGATATTCTTTAGAGGCTTGCCATCGCCTGAAGATTTTTGCAGATTTTTTACTTGCAGAATTGCCGCTCCTTTCTTTGCCTCGTTTTTGTCCAAGCTCAATGCAACTTTGCGCCCGACCATCATTTCCGATAGCTCTTCTTTAGAAGTTTCCGAAACTTTTACCGTACCAATCATTTTGCCCTTGCGTAGCACAGAGCAACGGTCGGCTACTTGTTTAATTTCATCCAATTTATGAGTGATAAACAGGATGGATTTGCCCTCTGCCGCCATGTTTCGCATGGTGTTCATAAGGGCTTCGATTTCCTGTGGGGTAAGAACAGCTGTAGGTTCGTCGAAAATCAGTATTTCATTGTTGCGATAAAGCATTTTTAATATTTCCACACGTTGCTGCATTCCCACGCTAATATGGCGTATTTCAGCATCAATATCGATGTCGAAGGCGTATTTTTCGGAGAGAGCTTTCACACGAGCACGGGCATCTTGCATTTGCAAAATACCGTTTTTTGTACTCTCCACCCCCAAAACGATATTTTCTAGCACGGTAAAATTATGCACCAGCTTAAAATGCTGATGAACCATACCTATACCGAGGGTATTGGCATCATTTGGCCCTGTGATAGTTACCAATTCGCCATTTTTGTAAATTTCGCCCGTTTCCGGCTTATACAGCCCAAACAGCACACTCATAAGCGTAGATTTACCAGCTCCATTTTCGCCCAACAGGGCATGAATTTCGCCCCTTTCAAGTTGCAGCGTTATGTTATCGTTTGCAATTATCCCAGGAAAAATCTTGGTTACATTACGCATTTCTATCGTATACATAAACACCCACCTATCTTTAAGACCTTGGGGCTCTGCCCCAAACCCCGCTGGGCTCTGCCCAGACCCGCAAGGGGCTCTGCCCCTTGACCCCGCTGGGGGCGCGCCCCCAGACCCGCACTTTTTGTATTATTTTTTTGTGTAGCGTTTTTATAGTGCGATTTTACGCTACCAGTTTCATTATATCAAATATTGCCGTTTTTGGCAAATTCTTTTTTAGGGGATGTATTCAAACGGGTAATGGCATCAAACCCGCCCCTACAAAAGCCAAAAAACGGCACTTTGGAAATTTTATTTGACAAACATATTGCTGTCTGATACACTAAATGTATGAAATCAAGGCTATCGAACCAAACGCCGTTTTTTACGTATCTATTATAGTACACCAAAAAAATAACCCACCCCACCCAAACCCCTCCAACACAACAACAAAATAGCCAAAAATATAAAAAAGCAAACGAGCGGGTCTGGGGGCGCGCCCCCAGCGGGGTGTGGGGCAGAGCCCCACGGTCTTAGGTGTCGAGAGTCGGAAAATCAGAAGATGATTAAAACAAAGAGGAGGAATTTTTGTGGAAAATCAACCTAAAAAGAGAAGACCAGTTGCAAGAGCAAACGATAGAAATAGGCAAAAAAAGACTTCAAAGAAGACCAGTTTTGCGATATTTTACGCAATAACAATGATAGTGGGCGTTGTGGTGTGCGTAACCCTTTTTGCCGTGGGGTATAATACATTGGTTGCCCCCCGTATTAGAGCGGAAAGTGTCGCCACTATCCCAACGGAACCCGAGGTGGAATTTGTGCGGGCGGAATATGAGCAGTTTCTGGGAATGATAACGGATATAGACCGCTTTGCCCCTGGTGGCTTGACAATCCACCTTATAGAGAGCGGCCGCAACGATAGATTCGCTATGTCCGAAAACACATCAGTAGTGGATCGCCGAGGGTTTCCCATGGGCTTTGGAGAATTAGCGTTGGGGCATATTGTGCAAATATCTGTAGACCCCAACACGGGTAACACAGCGGCTGTGGCGTTGAGTGCTCACGCTTGGGAGATACAGCCGTCAAATTTTAATATCGACCTAAACGCAACCACTATCACAGTTGGCAATAGAGTGTATGGCTATAATAGCAACATACTCGTGCTAAACCAAGGCGAGCCGACCTCGATAGCCCTTGTGGGGCGTGGTGATTCCATTACCATGAGAGGTATTGATGACACCGTTTGGAGCGTTAGAGTGGACACAAGCACTGGCTTTATCCGCTTTGACAATGCTAACCGTATCGTTGAACCCACCGTTACCGTTGGCAATTTTATCCACACAACCATAGAACCTGGGCGACTCATCTCAGTACCCGAGGGCTTGCACAGAGTAATTGTAAATGGGCAAAATATCGATACATTCGCCCGAGATGTGGTAGTTCGCCAAGGAGAGACGGTCGGCGTGGATTTGGCGGTGGAAAGTTCCTTGCGACAGGGGACTCTGCAGCTGATACTAAACGAGCCGAACGCCTCCGTTTTCCTAAATGGAATGGAGGTTCAACTGGAAAATACGATGGTTGAGGTAGAATTTGGCGAATATGTGTTGCGTGTGGAAGCGGATGGCTTTTTGCCGATACAAGAAGACATTATAATAGAACAGCCATTTACTCGCCTAGATTTGAATTTGGAACGTGATACACCTGCCGAAACTGCCGTCATTTTAATAGAAACTTTCCCATCGGGAGCATTGATTTCCGTGGGCGATTTCATAGTGGGTAACTCTCCTGTTAGTATGCAAATACATCATGGCAGCCATACAATAACGGCACAATTAGCTGGCCATGAAGAGCGTTCCCTACATATTGTGGTAGATCAGACTTCACAGCGTCAGTATTTGATACCGCTAACACAAATCGGCTTCCAACCTCAACCACCTCCAGCACTAACGCCCACGCCGATGCCAACAATGCCGCCAGGCGGTCAACAGGTGCTGCCACCGATTTCGCCAGAGGTTACGCCAATACCAAGCCCGACAATCCCAGCAGAATTACCAACTGCCACGCCCGACACGACACAGCCGTTATTCCCGCCAACACAAACGCCGATGCCAACCCCAATCCCAACGCCAGATTTGCCCTCGATAGATGATTTGCCCTTACCAGATGAGGGTACAGATGAGGGGACAGATGGGGAAACTAACGAATAAGCTCGATGTTGCGGTCCACTAACGACAGGGCGACAACACCGTCAATAAAATTTCATCAATACAGATACTGCACAAAGGCACTGGATGCATGGCTCCAGTGCCTTTTCCTTGAGGGAAGAATTTTTAAATGGCAGCCCCTATTTTGACAAAATCAAAATTATTTGTTATAATCTCAAGGTAAGGTTAATCGAGCAGATAATAGCCAAGGAGGTGAAATATGGACGAAATATCGACAAAACCCCTCTCTTGCCCCGCTTTCGACACCTGCGGCGGCTGTTCACTCCTCAACCTCCCCTACACCGAACAACTAACCCACAAACGCAACAACGTCATAAAAACCCTAGAATCCACAGACTTTGCGGGTCTGGATGCGACACTCATAATCCCTTCGCCAAACATAACCGCCTATCGCAACAAAATGGAATTTTCGTTCGGGGATTCGGCTGATTCTCACTTGGAACTAGGCATCCGCAATCGCCGCCGTTTCTACGAAGTTACCACCCCGACCGACTGTCTGCTCATCACGGATGGCTTCAAACGGGCTGTTATGGCGACACTAGAATATTTTCGCCAAACCGATGAAAAATTCTACCACAGGCGAAAACACACGGGCTCGCTGCGGTATTTGGTGGTGCGGCGGGGCGAGTTTACGGGCGAAATGCTGGTCAACTTGGTTACAACTTCCGCCCTCGATAACGAACTTTTAACGGGCTGGACGGCATTGCTACTCGAAAAAACGCCCGAAATCATCGGAATCCTGCACACAACAAGCGACTCCAAATCTGATGCCGTTGTGCCTGAAAACACAACAATCCTACACGGACGGGACTTCTTTTACGAAAAACTAAACGGGCTGACCTTCGGCATTTCGCCTTTTGCGTTCTGCCAGACAAATTCAGCCGCCTCCGAGCTGCTTTATCAGGCGACGGCGGATTTCGTAGAGAAAAACAGCAAAAATAACGACATCATTTTCGATTTATATTGCGGGACGGGGACAATAGCACAAATATTGTCGAAAAAAATTTCGACACCCGCACGAATAATCGGCGTGGAATTGGTGCAGGAGGCAATCGACTCCGCCGTAAAAAACGCCGAATTAAACGGAATTACCAACTGCGAATTTATAGCAGGGGACGTTTTGAAAATAGTGGACACCCTGAAATTTTCACCCGATACAATCGTGCTAGACCCGCCACGGCCTGGGCTTTCGCCCAAAGCTATTGCCAAAATTTTGAATTTTAACGCTGCAAAAATCATTTATATTTCATGTAAATTGAAATCGCTAGCCCGAGACCTACCCTACTTTCAACAAGCGGGCTACACAATTACAGATATGCAAATACACGACCTTTTCCCGCACACCGAGCACATCGAAACCCTATGTGTGCTGGAAAAATCATAAACCCCCCAACCGCAAAAAATTTGAAAAATAAAATTTAAAAGTTTGTCCACTTTTCAAAGTGGCGGGGGTGTGGGGGCA
>WRKH01000289.1 GCA_009778175.1 Turicibacter sp. | reverse complement strand
AAAAGCCATTTCTAATGCCTCGTCATGGCTTTGTTTAAGCGGCTCGAACATATATCCTTTGCTTTTGGCGTATTGGAAATCGTCGTCGGAGGTTTTGCTCGGCTCTAATAAGTTGTAATTTGATAAAATTTTTAATGCTCGTTTGTCCATTTTTGTACCTCGATTTTCTGAATTTCTCTCGGAAATTTGGTGCGACGAAATATTCAGGGTGTTTAGCGGACAAGGGGCGATTACTTCAACCTGTTACCTTTCCGTATTATCCGCCCTTACGTTAAAACTATTGCCCCTTGAACACCTTCTCATATTTTACAAGCAACCTCCACAGCTAATCCAGCAAATGATTTCCGCTCCATATTCTCACCAAAATCCCAACTACCTGGATTCCAACCATCGGATTCCAATATGTCAGCTGGAAATATAAATTGATAGGCAGGGACACCTCTAAACGCCGCCATTGCCATAATAGCAGCACATTCCATTTCAACGGCGATACAACCCATCTGCTTACGAAGCTCCACATTTTTTTTGGTTTCTCTAAAAATTGCATCAGTAGTCCATATTTTCCCCTCAACAAAGGGGATTTTCAAGGATTTCAATATATTCGACATTTTACGGCTAGTGGGGATTTCAATAAAACCATCTTCCGAGGGAGCTGCATAGTGGTAACTCGTGCCTTCATCTCTGTAGGCGTGTGTGGGTACTATGATATTATTACCTACTCGCTTGCTATCTAACACACCGCAAGAGCCGAACACCAGAATTTTTTTTGCACCCATCACAATCGCCTCCTCCAACAATGCAACCGTTATCGGTGCACCAACAGAAGAACGCAACACGGCTAAATTTCTGCCACCATATGCCATTTTATGCAGTCTTCGTCCATCAGACGTGGTGCAGAGTGTTTCGCAGCTATAATTATTCACAATCTCGTTTACCAATTTTCTAAAAAACGTAACCACTAAAATTTCGGGAAAACCCGAAACAGCTTTGGCCAAATGCTCTGGCGAGAGTATTTGGTTCGTATCGGGATCAAAACTTTTAGTTATCACAAAAATCATCCTTTCTAAAAATCGTGGGACTCTGGTGCTACTCGCAACGCCTAAACGGTGTCCACTGGACACCAGGTGCCCCCACACCCCGCAAGGGGCACGCCCCTTGACCCGCTCATTTTTTATTGGATTTTTGGGTTATGTTGTGGGTAGGTCGAGAAACGGGCGGCTAAGGGGCTTGTTTCTTCGAGTCTGTTTGAAAATTTTTGGGGGCTTGTGTTAAGCCCCCAATTCCTTAAATTTCTCCATTTTGCCATTTTTGAGCAAATTGCAAAACCTCTGAATAGGTCGGGCTTTTTGCGTTGCGTACGTAAAAACCAGAGGTGCAAACGCCCAGAGTTAGGGATTGTTGCGGAGAAAGCTCGAGAGATTGTGCTAGGCAGAATCCAGAATTAAAATTATCGCCCGCACCTGTAGTTAGGAGCGGCTTTTCGCAATAAGGCCCGTCCACGTGGAAATATTGATTGTCTATGACACAACAGGCTTCTTTTACAGGGTGGATTACAAGCCCGTAAATATTTAACTTTTTGGCAAGGGCTATGGTTGTGGCTTGCAAACCTTCATTTTTCAAGCCGAAAACTGCTGCGATTCTATATAATTCGCTTTCGTTAAGCCCTAAAATAGTACGGAATTTTTCTTCAAATTTGCCGATTAGAGTCATCGCCTCGCTTATATCCTCGGGTGTGCGTTTTTCGGGATCACAGAGGTCGAAAAACGCCAAAGGTTTTGTCGCTCCCATAAGCGGAAAAACTTCTTCGATGATTCCACGCCAAATTTGGCTCATGTGCGGAATCATTACCCAATTTTCCATACCGATTAAATTGGACGAATTAAAAATTTTTGCAATTTCATCGGCACTGCCCACCACCTCCTTAAAACGAGCCCAGGTTATTTGATTTAACGAGTTTAATTTACCCATCATAACCTTGCCGTCTTCAAATTCCAAAGCGTGAGTGTGTGCGGGGTTACATAGGCTGTACACCTTTTCCGAACGCTCGGCCATATCGGCAAAAACGGGATGTGGCTCACCCAAAGCTCCGATATACGTGAGTTTCACGCCATAATTTAATAGGGCGTTGGAAAGTATAGGACCGTTGCCGCCCAGTTTTAGTTGTATCGGTACCATTTCGATATTTGTGCTAAGACCAGCGGCTCGGCTTATCCGTTCGCCCAAATTGGCAATGGTCGGAATCCTTGTAAAATTCTCAAAATCCGTCCGTTTATCCACCAAATGGACAATTTCGTCCACAAAGCCGTCCAGCCCTATAACCATCTTCAAATCGTAGCCTTTTTTGCCGTTTAGGGCTGTGATTAAATCTTGTAATTGTTCTTTCATTTTTTACACCACCTTAAATATTAAAACCTTGGGGTTCTCCCCAAATCCCGCAAGGGGTACGCCCCTTGACCCCGCTTGTTTTTTTGCGGAAGACGTTATTAGGGACAGGTTTATTGTAGTATAGCAGAGACGGATCGGGAAGTCAATAAAAATGCGGAATTATTTTTGGCAGAAAGGTTTGCTCTGTATCACAAAGTTCACGGTATCGGAATGTATGTGCAGTTTCGACAAAATATCCATGCCGATAACGCCGTGTAAATGGGAATTTTTCCATTCCAAAACATGGACATTCACATCTGCAAATGCAAACTCGCCGCCCAACTCCAATTTCGCAATTTTTACCATATCGAAATATACAAGCCCTGTTGCGGTTCTTGACGGCTTGGAATCTTTCGTCATTTTCGTGTATCCTATTTGTTCAAGAATGTTTCGAGTTATCGCCGTTCTTCCTGCCCCAGTATCAACCAATAACATTATGCGGCGTGGGGGGAGTTGCAGTTTGCTGAATACAAATAACTCTCCACAGTCATTGTCTTCCTCGATCTAACCTGCCATGACAAAAATAAATCCAATCTCCTCTTCCTCCTCGGTTATCATTTTGAATAAACCTGCACTCTTTTCGAGCAACACCTGCCGTATAACTTCCTCGCCCTCATCCTCGGTATCGTACACCCCATAAAGCGTACAATATTCAACGCATCCATTCTTCCACTCGTCATCGCAGGTAATTACCCATTTTCCAGGGTAAATTTTGTACAAATCTTGAAATTTTACTCGCATAATTTGCTCCTCTCTAGCTGCTCCGCAATTCAAACGGCTTGCTCTGTATCACAAAATTCACAGTATCCGAATGGATATGTAACTTCGACAAAATATCCATTCCAATAACGCCATGTAAATGGGAATCTTTCCATTCCAAAACATGAACATTCACGTCTGCAAATGCAAACTCGCCGCCGAGCGTTAATCGAGTTATTTTCGTCATATCAAAATACAGCAGCCCTGCGGCGGTTCGCATTGGTTTGGGGTCTTTCGTCATTTTCGTATAACCCAAATCCTCCAAAACATTCCTAGTTATAGCTGTCCTTGTCGCTCCCGTGTCTATCAGGAGATTTAGATGAATCGGACGGTCTTTTTTATCAAACGCATACAAATAACCCTCCACAACCATGGTTTTTCTCGACTTAATCTGCCATGACAAAAATAAATCCAATTTCCTCTTCCTCCTCGGTTATCATTTTGAACAATCCCGCACTTTTCTCACGCAGGAGCGGTCGCAACACCGCACGCCCCTCGTCCTCGCTCTCGTAAACTCCGTAAAGTGTGCAATACTCCACACGCCCATTTTTCCACTCGTCATCACAGGTTACCACCCATTTCCCAGGGTAAATTTTGTATAAATCCCTAAATTTCACTCGCATAATCTGCTCCTTTCCTAACTACTCCGCAACTCAAACGACTTATTCTGTATCACAAAATTCATAGTATCCGAATGAATATGCAACCTCGACAAAATATCCATTCCAATAATGCCTTGCAAATTAGAATCCGTCCACTCCAAAACATGAACATCCACATTCGAAACGGCAAACTCGCCGCCGAGCGTCAGTCGAATTATTTTCATCCTCCTCCTCTTCGCTTATCGCCTTGGATAATCCTGCACTCTTTTCAAGCAACACCTGCCCCAAGACTTCAAGCCCTTCGTCCTCGGTTTCGTAAACGCCATGAACCACGCAACTTTCCACACGTCCATTTTTCCACTCATCGTCATAGCTGACCACCCATTTCCCAGGGTAAATTTTGTACAAATCCCTAAATTTCACTCGCATAAAAACCTCCAATCCAACTAACAAAATCCAACCTGTCTACAACTTATATTCTACCCAACTGGACTTATTTTGTCAATTTTTTCGAGAATGAAAAAAATTATGTTTTCGCACTATTGAATGTTAGCGAAAAAGCCAAAATAGCAAACAAAAACGCCCCAATATTACTGGGGCGTTTTGTTGAGTGGTCGTGTAGCTTACTTTCTACTAGGAAAGTTAAGCTATTTTTTGTTACAGCTTTTGATAGATTTTTCGATTGCTTTGTTGCGTTCTTTTATAGCTTTTTCGTTGGATTTCATGTAAATTATATACTCTTCCTTTGCTTTTGGAATGTAAGCCGTTCCATCGGATAATACTTGGTTGTCGCACCATCTGCAGGTTAGGTCTCTTATTCCTGTGATATTTTCGTTGTTATCTTCAAAAACAAAGCTGTTTAGGTGGAAAAAGTTGACAAATCTCTCAAAATCAACGAAAAGATTTAGCCATTCAGCGTTGAAACAGAAAACTTTTTTTAATCTTGGTAGGCAAGGTTTGTTGTCATACCATTTTTCCAAGTGAAACAGAGTTAGGTCAAAACGGTCGTAAATACCGCAACCTCTTGCTTGGTTAATTGTGTGTCTTTTGCACTTCGTGCTATATCTAGGCCAAACCATATGTCCGCCAATACTTCTAGTGGTTTTTAACGACTTTTTAATGCATTTATCATCCACTTTGGCATTTATAGCCAAAGATGTTGAAGGACCGATAAAATCACTACCTAAACCGATAGTCTTATCTAGGCCGTTTTTATCGCAAATGTCAACCTTTAAATCAATGGTGCAGACATTTTTGTTTTTGACAACTTCGGCCTTAAATTTATTACCATTAGGGAACGCTTTTTCATTAGGAAATAGCAATTTAGCTAAATTTACGTATAACTCTAAGCTGATTTTGTCGGGATCTTTTCGGCTCTTCTTGATGTCGAAATTTTCCTCCATAAAATTAGGGCAAACTTTCTCCAAATAATTTTCTTCCATGGAAATTTTGTCAACTGTTGCTTTTATCAAGAAAAAATCCGTATCCCAATTTCTATCAAACTTATCAAAATTTGCCATAACACACCACTCCTTACCAATATAATCCATTTTCACTCATAAAACTCAAACTCGTCCTCAATAAAGAGATTGTCAGGATCTTCCTCTTCTTTGCGGTCTTCGTCCTCGTCTTCAATTTCTTCGATTTCCTCATCGCCCTCTTTTTTGTCCTCGTCTTCGTCTTCGGTTTCTTCCTCACTCTCTTTTTTGTCCTCTTCCTCGTCTTCGATGTCCTCGTCAATATCGCCAAGGTCAGGGTCAATGATAATGTCAACCTCAGGCGTTAGCGTAAGCAAGTCGTCCAAGTCGATTTCAGGGAACGTAACGTCAAATTCAGGAGTCAAAGTTAAGAGGTCGTCCAAGTCGATGTCCCAAAATTCCTCTTCGCTGGCTGGCTCTTCGTTGGCTGGCGGAAATGGAATGATTGGGGCAAACAGCGAAGCCATACCTGACCTTGGCCAGTTGGGTGGGCGACCTCCAACATTATTTATATGATCTACTGGCGACCAGTCGGTTATGTTATTAAAACCTAAAGCTAACGATTCCAAATTACTAAGCTCTGCAAGAGAGGATATATCGGTTATGTTGTTGCCACCCAAAAATAGCCATCTCAAACTGGTAAGTCCTTCCAAAGGAGTTAAATCGCTTATGTTATTGCCTTGCAATTCTAGGTATGTCAAGTTAGTAAGTCCTGCGAGTGGACTTATGTCTGTTATATTGGCATTTGACATAATTAGCTCTCTCAAGTTTTGCACATACTTTAATTGTTCAAATTCTTCTGCAGAAACAACAACACCCGAAATCCGAATACTAGTTGTGGCAACATTAACATTCATCCCTCCTATGGTAATGAAACCTGGTGGCAATCCACCGCCGCCTTGGTTTCCGCCACCAGAGTCTCCTCCGTTGCCGTCAGAGCCATCGCCACCTGTGCCACCGCCGCCGCCTTGATTTCCTCCACCAGAACCGCCACCTCCACCGCCTGGATTTTCATAATTCCAACCACCATCCGTGCCTGTGTCATTATTGTAATCATACCAATCATCGTTAATATCATCGTTGATAACATTACTTTGTGGCGGTTGAGGTAAATTTTGGATCGTTTCTTCTATGATATGCAGCCGCACCTCCTCCAAAATATCATGGTCAACAAACCCACTATTCTCCAACAAATAATCCTGATTATCCCAAATCTCCTGCAAGGTAAACTGGTCGAGTTCGTCAACGACAATCTCGCTGATTACAACATTCGTGCCGTCTTCGAGCAAATCATGCACAACAACGCCCGAAATCTGCACGTCTAGCTCATCGCCCTCGTACCATGACGTCAAAATTTGCCCCTCTTCAAGCGACACGCCGCTTACTTCGCCGCTACCCGACAACATCGCAATATACACGATATTTTCGTTAAAATGCCCAATCGTAAACATCGTGCCACGGACGGCGTGAACGACATTGCCAACACGGCTTTCGAGCGACCGCCCTTCCGCTTGCTCCGCCACTCGGACTAGGGCGTTGCCTTCCAGCACGGTCAAGCCGATTAGATTGTTCGTCAACTCGAACGCCACTCGGCTTTGCGAATCCATTTTCAGCAAGGAATCGCTGTCCATGTTGAGATAAACTTGCGTCTCTCTGCCTGTGATTAACTCGTCTGCGGCGGCTAGGCGAGTGCGAGTGCGTGCGGTTGAGTGCCTTGTGCCGTTTCTGTAAACTGCGGCGTTGTCGCCGTCCACTCGGAAGACGGTTACAGTCCGTGCCGCCACCGCTTGCATGGGTTGCATGGTCGTGAAAACCATGATTATCGCCATTAAAAATGTGGCGATTCTTTTAACATCTGATGAGTGCATTTTTTATTCTCCTTTTTTACCCTGTTTTTGGCGTAAATCAGGGATTTTTTTAGATTTTTTTACGCCAGTTGGGTTGCTTTTTCGACAAACAAAAAACACAAGCAACGATTCATTCTCTTAATGGGAATAAACGTGTTTCTTGCGTTAATGGTGTCTTGGTTGTTTTTGGGTATGACAAAAGGGCGGAGTTTAGGCTACGGCTCTGTCCTGTCTAATTGTACCACAGTTGGGCAAATTTGTCAACCCCTTTTTGGAATTTTTCGGCGGCTTTTTTCGAGCCACTTTTTATATTGTACAATATGGATTTTTGTTTGTCAAATTTTTTTGAAAATTAAATACTAAATCCCTCTGCTGGTTATTTCAAGGCAATCGGCGGTTTTGCACTTCGTTTGGGAAGAACTACCCATTTCATAGTATTCAAAATCGCCGCCACAACGTGAGCATTTCCGCTCCGTCTTGCCAAAACGTCCGAAATCTTCGCTTACTTTTGATATTAACATAAATTCCTCACGTGTTATAACGCTAAAATCCATAAATAATCCTCCTCATAAAGTTGTTAGGACGTATTGAAACGCCACTTTCTTTTGCACGTTCCATAGCATCTAAAACCAAATACCGCCTGTCCTCTGCCGACAAGTTAGGGGTGTTTTTGGCGGCTTGGTAACTTGCCCGAAATTCGTCATTCCAACTGCCACTTTGTAACTTTGTTCCTCGATTGACTCGGTGTCCAAAATATTCATGTGCCAAAACGGCTCTCTGGCTCATTAAATCTCTCGGGTGTGTCGAGTTAGTGTTTGGAAAGACATCGTAGCGTACATTTATGACATCTATTGCATCTACGTAGCTAGTTTTGTCTCCATTGTTAAACATAAACACGGATTCATCAGCCCCAATAGTCCGAATCTCAGCACTCAAATGCTCAATTTCTTCGTCAGTTAGGGTAGTAAAAGGGCTACGTCTTAGTCCGCTTACGGTACGGTCGTCTTCAATTCTCATATTTATATAATATCACGAACCGCACAATTTGTCAATGTTTTTTTCACATTCTTTTTTGCGATTAGCGATTTAAAATGTCAAATTCCTCTGCTGGTTATTTCAAGGCAGTCGGCGGTTTTGCACTTCGTTTGGGAAGAACTGCCATTTCTATAATAGTCTAAATCATTGCCGCAACGTGAACATTTGCGGTCGGTTTTGCCGAAACGCCCGAAATCTTCGCTTGCATCTAGCAATAAGTCGAACTCCTCTTCGGTTATCACACTAAAATCCATAAATAATCCTCCTCATAAAATCGTTAGGACGTATTGAAATGCCGCCCTCGAGACTTAGACGAGCAGAGCTGGCTTTTATTCGCCGAAGATAAATTCCCCTCCACAATCATTGTCTTCCTCGGTTTAACCTGACATGACAAAAATAAATCCAATTTCGACCTCCTCTTCTTCGCTTATCGCCTTGGATAATCCTGCACTCTTTTCACGCAGTAGCGACCGCAACACCGCACGCCCCTCGTCCTCGGTTTCGTAAACGCCATGAACCACACAACTTTCCACACGTCCATTTTTCCACTCATCGTCATAGCTGACCACCCATTTCCCAGGGTAAATTTTGTGCAAATCCCTAAACTTCACTCGCATAATCCGCTCCTCTCAATCTCAAAATCTTCCTGTGCCGCAAAGACGGCTCTTTTGTTTCATTGTAGCACAATTTCTGCAGTGGTGCAAAAAATTTTCAATCTCTCCTACAAACTAGAAGCAAGCAGTAGCATAGCCAGTTTTGCGAACCCTAAAAATACCACAACAGCCTCATTATTTGGATAATTGTGATTATTTCCTTATAAAATTCCGCCTTTCAATAAAACACGCACAACCACACGCACGGCGGCTCGGTGCTTGTGTAGCTTACTCGGTGGCGTTCGTGCGGCTGTATGACAATCATATCGCCCCTTGACAAGGCGACCTCTCTGTCCTCAAATTCAATGGTCGCCCTGCCTGACAACAGCAGGACAAACTCGGTTTCGGTTTGGTCGTACCAGTCGGAGACTTGCCCTGTGCTGACAATCCGCTCAATGCGGATGTTTTTGGTTTCGGATTTTTCGGCTTTTTCGACCAATATTGTGATTAGTTCCTCTGGTGGGAGGAAGTTTGGTAGGTTGAAAATGTTTTCGGTTGGTTTCATTTGTAACCTCGTTTCGTAAGATTGTATGTCTGCTGTCTTTAATTACTTTGCAATTTGAAAGGGTTGCTCTGTATCACAAAATTCACGGTATCCGAATGTATGTGCAACCTCGACAGAATATCCATGCCGATAACGCCGTGTAAATGGGAATTTTTCCATTCCAAAACATGAACATTCACGTCTGCAAATGCAAACTCGCCGCCCAATTCCAATTTCGCAATTTTTACCATATCAAAATATACAAGCCCTGTTGCGGTCATCGTTGGAGTTTTGGATTTTGTCATTTGCGTATAACCTAATCCCATGAGAATATTCCGAGTTATCGCCGTTCGTGCTGCTCCTGTGTCAAGCAATAGAGTTATCGGCAATGGGCTAAATTTTTTATCTAATGGGAATAAATTCCCTCTCATTTTAATGGTTTTCCTCGATTTAACCTGCCATGACAAAAATAAATCCAATTTCGTCTTCCTCCTCTTCGGTTATCATTTTGAATAAACCTGCACTTTTTTCACGCAGGAGTGGCCATAACACATCAAGCCCCTCATTTTCGGTCTCGTACACGCCGTGAACTCTGCACGTGTCAAAATCACCGTTTTTCCATTCTATATCGTAGATTATTACCCATTTTTTGTGGTAAACAGTGTGCAAATCCTTGAATTTTACTCGCATAATTCGTTCCTTTCTAACTAATCCGCAACTCAAACGGCTTATTCTGTATCACAAAATTCACGGTATCCGAATGAATATGCAATTTGGACAAAATATCCATACCAATAACACCCTGCAAATTAGAATCCGTCCACTCCAAAACATGAACATCTACATTCGCAACAGCAAACTCGCCGCCCAACTCCAATTTTGCAATTTTTACCATGTCAAAATGTACAAGCCCTGTTGCGGTTCTTGACGGCTTTGGGTCTTTCGTCATTTCCGTGTAACCCAAAGATTCCAAGATATTGCGGCTTATTGCAGTTCGCCCTGCCCCAGTGTCAACCAGCAAAGTAATGCGGCGTGGAGTGATTTTTTCGTTCGCCGAACATAGGTAACTTTTGACGGTCATTGTCTTTCTCGGCTTAACCTGCCATGACAAAAATAAATCCAATTTCGTCTTCCTCCTCTTCGCTTATTGCCTTGGATAAGCCTGCACTCTTTTCATACAGCAACCGCCGTATGACTTCCTCGCCCTCTGCCTCGGTCTCGTAAGCACCGTAAATCACGCAAGTATCTACATCGCCGTCTTTCCACTCGTCATCGCAAGTAATTACCCATTTTCCAGGGTAAATCTTGTGCAAATCCTTGAATTTCACTCGCATAAAAACCTCCCAACTAGGCTTGTTTCTCGTCCGTCAGAAAAACATCTCTGCCATAATCCTGCCCCTCCAACCTATACACAGATAAAAAACCTGCCATGGGAAAAGTGCTTAATTCAAACACAGGCGACCATTCGTCATACTCGGAATCCTCCAAAAATACGTCCCCTAATTCGTGTTTTTCTACCAACAATAATGGATAACCGCCGTCATTGCCATTTGTTTCTTTCAAACTCCTATATTTCCCCATACATACGAGATAATTCGGATATTTTTCCTCGACCTCTTTTCTCGTCATATATCTCGGATTTTCAATTCTAATCATTTTGCCGCCCCTTTCACTTTCCGAGAAAAGGGGCGGCTAAAAAACCGCCCCTCTCCAAATGTCAAATCCTATCCTCTGCCGCCGACCGTCATCTCCTTAACTCGAACCATCGGCTGTCCAACATCAGTCGGCACAGCACCGCTTATCGAGCCGCACATTCCCTGCGCGCGTTCGAGATTATTCCCAACCATATCTATCAATGGCAAAACCTCTGAACCCTTGCCAATCAAAGTCGCACCACGCACCGGCTCTGCCACCTTGCCGTTCCGCACCAAATAGCCCTCCAAAACCGCAAAGTTAAACTCGCCTGTCGCTGGCTCGACCGAGCCGCCGCCCATCTTAGCCGCATACAGCCCGTACTCCGTGTCGCCGATTATCTCGTCCGTGCTACTCTTGCCCTGCTCGATGTACGTGTTCGTCATGCGAGACGTGGGCGAGAATTTATAAGACTCGCGCCGCCCAGATCCCGTTGACGGCGTGCCCATTTTCAAGCCATTCAAATAATCCACCAAGTACGACTTCAAAATGCCGTTCTCAATCAGCACATTCCGCTGGGTCCGTGCGCCCTCGTCGTCGATATTTATCGAACCCCAAGCGTTCGGAATAGTGCCATCATCAATCGCCGTAACAATCGGCGACGCTATCTGCTGCCCAATCTTATCCGTGAAAACGGACGCTTTCTTGGCAACGCTGGTCGCCTCCAAGCTGTGCGCGCAGGCCTCGTGGAAAATCACGCCGCCGAACGCATTGTCAATGATAACGGGCATCCGCCCGCTCGGGCAGTAATCCGCTTTTAACATTGTAACCGCCGTTTTCGCCGCATCCGCACCCAGTTTTTTCATGTCCTGTGCCTTGAAAAATTCAAAGCCCTGTTTCGCGCCGGGACTGCTTGAGCCAGTCTGTTTCTCGTTGCCGTAATTCACGCCGTCGCCGGACGCAACCGCCGAAATCGCAACCCTCGTCCGCACACGCTGATCTTCCGCCCACAAGCCCGTGCTATTGGCAATCAGCACGTCCTGAATCACGGACACGTAATTGCAACTCGTCTGCGAAATCAGCTTGTCGAAGTCATACGCCGCCTGGCTGCCGATCCGCAAGCCCTCGCAAATCTCCTTTTTCAGCACGGAATTGGGCATAACGGCGATTGGGTGGATATTTTCCCAAGTGAGCCGATTAAATTCAGGCACAACTCCAGGAGAACCGCCGCCCTGCAAAGCCGCCGCCGCATCTTTCGCAATGCGAATGAGATTGTCCTTGCTCGTGTTGTTGGTATACGTATAAACGGCGTTAAAGCCCTTGATAATGCGTATTCCACAGCCGTAGTCGAGGCCCCAATTCGCCTTTTCGACCAAGCCATTTATCATGTTGACGGTATTGGTCTCCGCGTTTTCCACGAAAATCTCCGCCAAATCCGCCCCAGCCGCTACCGCCGCTGTCAAAACGTCATGTACTAAATTTTTGTCTAACATTTTTTCCTCCTAATTTAACCGTTTGTTGGCAACGTAATTTGCCACGGTATGTCGAATTTATCACGCAGAGAGCCGAATCCTTTTGTCCAAAATGTCGGCTCGAACGGCATGAAAATTTTGCCGCCCTCACTTAGTGCCGTGAATACTGATTTGGCCTTGTCGAAATCGTCAAATTCTGCCGAAATATTCACGTTGTAGCCTATTTGTACCTTGTCGGTCGGCGGCAAGTCGCAAAGATAGATAGAACTGTCCCCAAACGGCAGACGAGCGTTCATTATAAGGTTCGCCGTGTCTGGCGGCGGTGTGTAGCCCTCGTTCGGCGGCATATCGCCAAACCGCATGATTTCCGCCTTTTCGCCAAACGCCTTTTCGTAAAACTTAATCGCCTCTTCGCAATTCCCGTTAAATTCTATGTATGCGTTAATTTTCATTTTTTCTCCCCCGAGAAACTCTAATCTCCGCAAGGGCGGAAAAAATATCCCGCCCCCACGCAAAAACTTCCTACAAAAACTGTGCAAACAACGGCAGAAACACCACCGCAACAATCGTCATCAGCTTTATCAAAATATTCATAGCAGGCCCAGACGTGTCCTTGAACGGATCGCCGACCGTGTCGCCTACAACCGCCGCTTTGTGGGCATCGCTGCCCTTGCCGCCGTGGTTGCCCTGCTCTATGTACTTCTTGGCGTTATCCCAAGCACCGCCAGCATTCGCCATTGTGATTGCCAGCAAAACGCCCGCAACCAGCGAACCCGCCAACATTCCGCCCAAGGCCTCAAGCCCCAATATAATCCCAACGGCAATCGGTGCGATTACAGCCAACACGCCTGGTGCAATCATTTCTTTCAGAGCCGCCGTTGTCGAAATGTCAACGCAACGTGCGTAATCCGGCTTGGAAGTGCCTTCCATTATGCCCTTGTCCTCTCGGAACTGGCGGCGGACTTCTTCTATCATCTCGAACGCCGCTTTGCCCACCGACCGCATTGTCAACGCTCCGAACAGGAACGGCAACACGCCGCCGATAAACAAGCCCACAACCACGGTGGGTTCCAAGATATTTATGCTGAACGTGCCGTCTGTGATGCCTGACGCAATCTGCGAATACGAGACGAACAAGGCAAGGGCAGTCAGCGCCGCCGAGCCAATCGCAAATCCCTTGCCGATTGCGGCGGTTGTGTTGCCCACGCTGTCGAGCTTGTCCGTGATTTCTCGGACTTCATGCGGCAACTCGCTCATCTCGGCAATGCCGCCTGCGTTGTCCGCAATCGGGCCGTAAGCGTCCACGGCGACCACCATTCCAGTCGTCGATAACATTCCCACGGCGGCGAGTGCAATACCGTACAAGCCCGCAAAATAATGGGCAAACAACACGCCAAACGCTATGAAAATGATGGGTCCCACGGTTGACAACAGCCCAACGGCGAAACCGTCAATTATCGTTGTGCCAGGGCCCGTCTCGGACTGCTGGGCAATGCCCTTGACAGACTTGTAATCCGCACTAGTATAGCGTTCCGTGAACATTCCGATTGCAACGCCGACGACAACGCCGACAGCGACCGCACCGAACGCACCCAAGCCGCCGAAATTTTCGCCGACTTCCATTCCGCCGAAAAACACTTGACCTAAGACAAATGTCGCAATCAGCACGATTACGCTACTGGCGTAAGTGCCGAGATTTAGGGCAGATGCGGGATTTTTCGTGTTTTTTCCACCCACGAAAAAGATACACACGATGGACGCTAAAATACCGACCACCGCAATCAAGAGCGGAAAAGCGATGCCGTTCAGCGGGCTGACGTGCGTAAGCGTTGCACCCAGCACGGTTGCGGCAATAATCGAGCCGCAGTAGCTCTCGAAGAGGTCGCTACCCATGCCAGCCACGTCGCCGACATTGTCGCCCACATTATCGGCGATAACGGCAGGATTGCGAGGATCGTCCTCGGGAATGCCCGCCTCGACTTTGCCGACCAAGTCCGCACCGACATCAGCGGCTTTCGTGTAAATGCCGCCGCCCACACGCCCAAACAGAGCAATCGAGGACGCGCCCAAGCCGAAGCCCGTGAGCAGGTTGACAGCTTGCAGGTTCACGCCGTGGATATTGCCGAAGATAATGAGCAACACGCCAATGCCGAGCGCGCCGAAGCCGACCACGCAAAGCCCCATGACAGCGCCGCCACGGAAAGCGATTTTCAGGGCAAGATTCATGCCACTACGTGCGGCGGCGGCGGTACGGACATTTGAGCCTGTCGCCGTTTTCATGCCTGTGAATCCCGCCAGTAGCGAGAAACACGCACCTACAAGGAATGCAATAGCCGTTGAGAGGTCTATCGCAAAGATAAGCACCAGGAACATGACAGCCATAAAGATACCGATAACACGGTATTCACGGGCAAGGAAAGCCATCGAACCCTCGCTAATAAAACCCGCAATCTCTTTCATGCGGTCTGTGCCTTGGTCGTTCCCGTTTATCCATTTGAATAGACCGAACGCCACCGCCAGGGCTAACACGCCCACGGCGGGTACTACAAATAAAATTGGATCCATTTCTACACCTCGTTTATCAAATTTTCTTTTATTATATCACGTCAGCCCCACGAGTGCAATAAAAAATTTGCCAAAATTTTAAATCGTGGCAAAGAGTGTTCCCGAAACTGCGGTGTGTTGGCTGTTTTTCTGCTAAATCCGTTATGTTAAATCCGCCGCCGTGTTGACGGTGTAAATCCGCTGATTTTCCAAAATAATGTTGGTCTTTTTCGGCTTGTCAATCGGAATCAAAATAAGTTCCCATTTCGCAAAGTCAAAAGTAACGACAAAATACCGCAAAATATCAAGCCCTATCAAATTGGGATAATCCT
>WRKH01000288.1 GCA_009778175.1 Turicibacter sp. | reverse complement strand
ACACCCGCCTGTCGGGCGGGCAGGAAAAGCCTTTTTGCCACACCAAAGGGCTTTTTTGCCTACCCGCCCGACAGGCGGGCGTGAAAAAACAGAAAGGAGACCACCATGCAACAAAGAACCGACTCAATCCCACTAGACTCCACCTACTTCACAGCCGAGGGATACCTAATAGACACGCCGATAGTAACCACAATCGGCGTTTTTGATTACAAAAATGCGGACGGCTCGCCACGCCGAGAACTCCGCCTACCCACGCACGTTTTCAACCCCAAAAGCCTAGCAACCTACGAGGGCAAGCCCATAATAATAACCCACGATGCGGGCTGGATAACCGAAGACAACCTAAACCAAGAAATCGTTGGCACAATGCTAACGACAGGCACAGTAGACGGCGACAACGTCCGTGCCAAAATCGTAATCCACGAGATTGACAAGGTCAAAAATAGCGGCTTGCGTGAACTTTCGCTAGGTTACAAATTAAACTTGATAGAGGAAAGCGGCGAATACATGGGCGAGCCGTACGATGCAATCCAAACGGACATTCAAATCAACCACCTTGCCTTGGTAGGCGAGGCACGAGCAGGAGAAACCGCAAGGCTTAATTTGGACAAAAAAGACCAAAAAGACGGCAACACAGCAACACCAAATATATTAAAAGGAGCGAAAAACATGAAGAGACCAAAGAAATTCAAGGATTTGTTCAAGCGGACGGACAGCAAAATGAAACGCCGCAAGGACAGCGAGACAGGAGAAATTTTAGAGGATTCGGCGGAAGAGGTAGCAGACGGCACAGAAGAGACCGCAGAAGACACAGACTTAGAAACCGCTGACGACACCGAAAAAACGGCAACTGACGAGGACGACATCACAGACAGATTACAACAACTCCTAGACCGCAAGGACAAACGAGCAGACGAAGATTTGCCAACCGACCTAGAAACCGCCTTAGAGTACATCACGGCTCTCGATGCCGAGTTGGAAGAACTAATCGACATTGCACAGGAATTAAAAGCGGCGTACGATTACAAGGTGGCAGAAGACCCGCCTGCCGCCGACGAGTACGAAGACGAGGACGAGGAAGAAAATTCCGACGAAGACGAAGAGTCGGAGGCAGAAGACCGCAAAGACGGCAAAACCAAGAAAAAACGCCGTGCTGGACGTGCTGACAGCGTTGACCTAAACCCCAAAATAGAACACGCCGTCCGAGAACGTCTAAAATTGGTACGCACAGCGGAACGCCTAAACCTTGACCAAGCCGAAGATATGACCCCACAGCAACTAAAACTGGGCATTATCCGCAAGGTTAATCCAGGGCTACGGCTGGACGGCAAAAACAAGCACTATATAGATGCGGCGTTTAATTTGGCACTCGACACCCTAAAAAAGGACAAATCCACCAACCGCCAAAAAACCGCTATTTATGGCAACGGACAACGCACAGACGGCACAAATTTTGGCAAATCCAGCAGTGCCGCCGCTCGTGAAAAAATGGAGAAAAAAATGCTAAACGGAGGTAAAAAATAATGGCACAACTAAATTACACGTATCAAACACAACTTGGCGTGGCTGGCGGCTTGTTAGATGTTTCGCCGTATTCAGTCAATAGCCGCACATTTTCGCCAAATGAAGAAGACGAAACGAGGTCGCTAAAATTTGGGACAGGCGTTGTTGTGGGTGCAAGCCCAGGCACGACCGTAACAGCCCCACGCTCCGACACGACAGCAAGCGACTTTGAGGGGCTTGTTTTAACTGGCTTTACAACGGAACACAATTTAACAGGCGACTTAAAACTACACCCAGGGGCGACCGTGGGCGTATTGCGATTTGGTAAGGCGTGGGCAAGGCTTGAACCTGACATCGAGCCGAAATATGGCGATAGGGTTTACCTTATCAAAGAGGGCGAATTTGTGGGCTGTTTTACGAATTTGGAAGACGGCAACCTGCCCCTAGCTGCCCAGTTTGTAGGCAACGAGGGGCTTGTCGCCGCCGCTGGCAGTATTGCACCAATAGAAATTTTTAACTAAATGCAGGAGGACAAAATATATTTCAATCCACGTCCCCCTAGTGGGGAACGACAACTACAAAAATAATTATAACACAAACGTGATATAATGACAAATTAGAAGGAGTGAACAATATGAAAAACCAAACCTACGACCAAGCCGACTACAACGCACTAATGACAAGCAATCTATCCGCCACCTTGGCAACCGAGGGAATGAGATTTGACTCCGCCGAGGACGCAAGCGTATTTTTCGCACAAGAACTAGACCACATCAAGGCGAACGCATACGACAAGGAATATCCGCAAATGTCGGCTCTCGCACTATTCCCAGTATCCAAAGAGGTAAACGAGGGCGCGGAAACAATCACATATTACAGCTACGATAAAACAGGTTTCGCCGAAATTATCCACAATTACGCCACCGACCTACCACGTGCCGATGCCAAGGGTGAGCAGTTTACTGCCAAAATCGAAAATATCGGTAATTCTTACGGCTATTCGGTGCAGGAAATGCGAGCAAGCCGCATGGCTGGCAAGTCCCTAGATGTTCGCAAGGGCGAGGCGGCTCGATATGCCGTTGACCGCAAAATCAACGAAATTGCGTGGGTCGGCGACAAAAAAAGCGGACTGCGTGGCGTGTTGTCCGAGGAGAATAATATTCCGCTGTACACGTTGCCCACGAACGCCAGCGGCACGTCCACACGATTTGCGGACAAAACCCCCGAGGAGTGTCTGAATGACATTAAAGAAATGCTTAGCTTTATCGACCGCTTGACATTATCGGTAGAAACGCCTGACGTGTTGGCTCTGCCAGCAGATGCGTATAATTACATCGCACACACGCCACGCTCCGATGCGTCCGATAAGACGATAATGCAATGGATTTTGTCGAACATGACACAGCTGAAAAAAATAGTAAAAGTGCCAGAGCTAAACGCAAACGCAAACATAACGCCATATGCCGAAAAGGGGCTAGATGTGGCGTTTTTGTTTACGGACGATGCACATAAAATGTCAATCGAGATGCCGATGTTGTTCAAGCAGCATCCAGTCCAGCCGAAGAATTTGGAGTTTATTATATTGTGCGAGGCTCGCACGGCTGGTGCGATTGTTTATTATCCGCTGTCGGCGTTGATTATTCCAGGGATTTAACGTCGCGCTGATGGCTCATGGGGACGTTTATTATCCGTCCGCGCAGTCTCATGGGTCTTGACGGCTAAAATCGCTGTGCTTAACGCAAGCCTAGTCAATCTACACCTGCCCGCCGACACCTGTCCGCCAGGGCGGAGGCGGGCGGCGTGCGGACGGAGAACATATATAATCAAGAGGAAAGGACGTGATGTTATATGACCGTAAAAAATATGACAAACAAGCCAATCGGAGTAGGAAACGTGATAATCCTACCTGAGGAAATAAAAGAAATTTCCGAGACGAAAAAGCACCCTGTGGTGGCTTTTTTTCTTAGCAAAGGGTATTTGAAATTTGCAGACCTGCCCACTAGACAGGCGAGAAAACCGAATCCACGGCGACCGCCACGCACACAGCCACCTGCCGATGTGCCGCCCTCGGAAGACGGCGAAATGGCGGAAGACAGCGACAAGTCAGAAACATGACCTGCCCGTCCAGCACCTGTCCGCCGGGGCGGAGGCGGGCGATAAAAGAACAATCTGCTGGGAGCAGACCGTCTGCCAAATACAAAAAAGTTTTAGCAACTTTCCGCTTGGTAGCCCCAAAACTGCAAACGGTGGAGAATAAAATCGTATTGCAATGGATAGGTTTAACTTCGCCGCTAGTCAGCCAAAAGCGGTTCGGCAACCTATGGGAGCAAGCCCTAGCACTAATGACAGCCCACCGCATGACATTGTCAGGCGTGGGCTTGACGGAAGACGGAGCGGACACAGACTTATCAATCGGCAGCCCCTACCAAACCGCACGAGTAAGCAGTTACAGCGAGGGTCGCACCTCGATAAGCTACAATGACAACACAGATAAACTAGCCGACCTCACAAGCGACCTCGGCATGACGGAATATGGAGTGCAATATCAAAGCCTGTTGCGGTTGAAAGTCATTCCGATTTTAAGTAGTGGGGAGCGGTAGAAATGTTGACAATATGGCACAAACCGTATACCGTCAAACGCTACACAACAGACGGCACGGTGGAATTAACCGTCCGCATGAACGTCCAGCCAGCCAAAAATCAAGACCACCAAAACGAGCCGCACGGAGAAAGTACGTTTTTGCGGCTCGTTTCGTTTGGGCGTGTGAAAATACACTCGGCAGACGAACATACAGGACAAGCCGCCGACCGCTTGCTATATCACGGACGGTGGTACGATTGTACGTCCTGCATATTGTGGGAACACACAGGGCTACGGCACTATGAGGCGGATTGGGTGGAAATTCCACCATATGGACTGGAACAGGAGCGTGGACATTATGACACAATTTGACAAGCTAAAAAAGGAACTGACGGAACTATCACGTCTGCAAGTCCGCATCGGCTATCAACAAGGCGACCTGCCCGCCAGGCAGGCGGGCAAAAGCGGCAAAAATGCAACTTTGTTAGATATAGCCGTGTGGAACGAACTAGGCACGCAAACAAAGGACGGCAAGCAACACATACCGCCACGCCCCTTTTTACGCCAATCTGTGGATAATAACCAACAGCAGATTTCCGATTTCATAAAAAAAGAACTGGCAGGGCTTGGCAACGGCAAAACCGCACAGCAAATCTTGCAAAGGCTAGGCACGTACCAAAAAGGCTTAATTCAGCAAGAAATACAAAAGGGCGACTTTACGCCAAACGCCCCAAGCACAATAAAAAAAAAGAAATCCGCCGCTCCGTTGATTGATACTGGGCGACTTATGCAGGGCGTAAATTTTGTTATCGAGGAAAAACCCAATGACAGTTGACAAGTTAAAGGCGGTAATCCATAAGCTAACCGCCGAGTATTTTCAAAACATCACAGAGCCGCACCCGCCTGCCGAGCGGGCAGGAATAACCACAGAACTAGCACGCACAAAAAGAGTAGCCACCTACAACACCGCCGTCTTGACGTTCTTCGACATAACCACAGACACACGCCCTGCTCGGCTTAACATTGACGGCGTTACGCACGACTTTTTCCATGCACGTGTGATGGTGCAGGTGGATTTATTTTGCCAAAACGCCGTCAGCGAGTTAATGAAATTCACGCACTATCTAAACAGCCCAGAGGTTGACATTTTCTGCCAAAATAACAACGTGGACATAATCACAACTGTAGTCCGAGACTTGACTGACATCGTGGCGGACACAACCTACCGAGTACGTGCCATGACGGAACTTGACATCGGTTTTATTTTGGAAAATATCACAGATAATGGGCATTTCACGGAGGTGGATTTACGTTGGCAAACACCTATCCAGTAACGCAAGAAAACGCCTGTGCAAGGCTAAACATCGCCGTTATGCAAATGTTGAAAAATGCTATTGACGAGGAATTGGCGATAATTGCGGAGTCCGAGGAACACGATAATCTTGAAGAATACAAAGCGGAACGGTTGGACGGCTTGGATATGGACAGTTTGTTCTATTTTTTCAAGCGAATCGAACGCAACTTTAACCGCAGAGCAAGGAATTTTGGCTTTTACGAAAAACTACACGACATAGCAGACGGCATAAACCGCCGAGCCGAGCGGAAATTCCGCAACGAATGGCGGAAGTTACTAGGCATCGACATCACAAAAGACCGATATAACGGCAAATCTTACCAAAATCTGCTGAATTTTTGGACGACCGAAAACGCCAACCTAATAAAAACCTTGCCCAAAGACACGCTAGGCGAAATGCAAAGAATCGTACAAGAGAAATTTACGGCAGGTGTAAGTCCAAAAGAGTTACGTGAAACCTTGCAAGAAGTCTACAACGTGAATAAGGAGCGAGCCGAATTTTGGGCGCGCGACCAAGTAGCCAAGCTAAACGGTCAAATCACGCAAAAACAGCACCAAGACGCAGGAGTAACAAAATACAAATGGCAAGCCAGCATGGACAGCCGCACAAGAGCCGACCACCGAGCCTTGCACAACACAATCCACCAATGGGATGACCCACCAATCGTTGACACAAAAAGCGGTCGCCGCCACCACCCTGGCGGCGATTATCGTTGCCGTTGCGTGGCGATTCCCATTTTTGATTAACCGCAAGCCTAGTCCATCTACATGGCACGCGGACAAGTAACTAGTCTAGTTACGAGCCATGGACGTGATGTTAAAAAAGGAGGTAGACGTGATGTTAAATATTAAAGAAGTGAGCATTGACGGCCACACATTTTACATCCGAAAATTCAATCCATTTAAGGTAATGGAAGTAGGGTTCGGAGTAAAGGACGTATTGGGAGAGGCAATTATCGGCGTTTTTACTAAGGAAAGCGGTGCAAAAATACCCGAAGATATTGGGGATACTGATATTGCCGACTTTTTGCCCGAAATTATAACACTAATAGCCCGCTTGACAGGGAAAAAACTAATGTGGTGCATTGAGGAATTATGCCTAAAATATGATAACGTAAGCGTTAAGCTAGAGTCCACCCATCAGGCGGACGGGCAGGTGCCAAAGCCGATTTCCAAAGAGATATTAAACACCTTATTTGCGGAGGATTTCACAGGCATTTTAGAGTTAGTGGCTCACGTTGTGCTTGCGAATTATACAGGTTTTTTCGGCAATGCCAAACGCCGATTTGGCAACCTAAAAATGAACGAGACGGACTTGGCGACGGAATGTCCGCCCCAGACGGAATGTCCGCCCCAGACGGAATCGACAAATACGGCAAGCTGGCAATAGAATATTTTTACAGCCAATTTGAACTTAGACTGTGGCAGTTAATCGCAAACGGCGTGGTTACGAGGGCGGAACTTATCGAATATTACAGCTTGGACGATGTGCTTAAACTTGCGGCGATTGTCGAAATGAACGCCGATATTAAGGCGGCGGAGTTGGAAAAAGCGGCGGATAAATTAAAGAGAAAAGAGGGCTAATTTTGACAATCAGAGACATAGTAGTAGCAATAGGATTTGAACTTGATGCGGCATCGGAAAAAGCAGCAACCGCCGCCGTAAAAAAATTAGCCAAAACCTCGCAAGATAGGTTAGAGAATATGCCTGTCGGTTTTCACGTTGACACGGCGGACGTGGACACGGCTATAAAATCCGCCGAGGTCATAAAAACCGCCGCCAAACCCCTAGAACAAAACAAAGTCGGTTTTTCAGTCAACAAGGCAAGCCAAAACGCCGCTCTTACACAGGTCAAAAATTTTAGGGCAAGTGCGGCTCGTTTGCTCGGCACTATTGGACTAGGTTTTGTCGGTATCGGCGGACTTGTGAACCTTGGCAAACGCTTTCTAGCAGAAAATGAAGTTATGCAAAAAGCGGTCGAGTCCATGCGTGGTGCTTGGCGTGGCTTCTTGGCGGAAATGGACGAGGCCCACGGATTAACGCAAACCCTTTCAAACCTTACTCGCCGCCTTGCAAACGTCATGGTCAATGTCTTTAACAGGGTTTTGCGGACTACACGGCGGCTTGTGGACTGGCTTAGTGCCGTGGCGGAGCGATTCGGCGGCTGGCATGAGCTACTGCGGCTGATAGCTGTGGTTGGCGGCTCGTTACTCTTTGCCCTTAAATTGCCGCAAATATTGGGATTTCTCAAAATGATTGGCAAGGCGTTTTCGCTGCTCAAACTTAAAATGTTGCCGATAATTGCGATTATTGTACTAATTGGGTTGCTTGTGGACGATTTTATTACGTTTATGCGTGGCGGCGATTCCGTTATTGGCAAGATTTTGGCTCGGTTTGGCATTACTGCTGACGATGTCCGTGAAAAAATCAGAAATCTTGTCGAAGGGGCTAAAAATCTGATTAGTCAAGCCGCCCAATTTGTGCTAAATATTATTATAAGGGCGTGGACGTGGCTAGTCGCTTTTTGGCAACAACACGGCGAGCGGATTTTGGGCTATGTGCGGACGATGTGGGCAAGTGTTTCTAGGTTGCTCTCGGCGGCTTGGGATTTTGTCAAATCTCTTTTTGACCGTTTGCAAATTATTATTTCCGCTGTATTTGGCTGGATAACGAAGTTTTGGGAACGCTGGGGCGGCGAGATTTCGGCTTGGTTCTCCCAGTTTATCGACCGCATTGTGAGTATGTGGAAATTTTTCGCCCACATGATAACGGCGATTTTTAACATATTTTCGGCGTTATTTGCGGGCGATTGGGTTGCTCTTTGGGACGGTGTCAAGGAATTTTTCACAGCCAGTTGGGGCTTTATCAAAGAGTTTTTTGCACAAGTTATTGACAATATTCTGCTGATTTTGGCGATGTTGTTTGGGACTAGCGTAGACGGCGTAAAGGCGTGGTTTGGGGCTATTCGAGATTGGTTTACACGTGCCGCCGATTTTATCCGCAATATTGTAAACCGCATTGTGAAATTTTTCGAGCCGTTTATCAATATAATCGGCACGATTACGGATTTTGTGGGTGGTGGGCTATCGAGAGCGGCAAGTGCGATTAGTGGGTTGCTTGGGCGGAGAAATAACGAAGAAATTCCGCAATTTGCAAGCGGAACAAACCGCACGCCTGACACATTTATTGCGGGCGAAAATGGGGCGGAGTTAATTACAGGTGCAAAAGGGCGGCAAGTGCTTAGTAATAAGGAGACTGCCAATATCCTTGCACAGCTTGCGAGTGGGGCAAATTTTATCAAAAATGCCGCTGCCGCTATTTCAAATTTTACCGCCCCTGCGACGAGTGCGGCTATGCCCATTTACCACAACACGGCGAACACGACAATCAACGTGAACATGGAAATGAACAATGAATTTAAAGGCGACCGTGCCGAACAGCAGGCTAATTTTAAGGCGGTTACGCAAAATGATGTTATGGGCGAATTGTCCAGAGCATTAGCTTATGCGAGGTAGTTTTAACGTCGCGCATTTTTAACATCGCGCATTTGGCTCTTGGGGACGCACTTCTCCATCCGCACAGTCTCATGTTTCATGGCTGCTAAAATCGCTGTACCTAACGCAAGTCTAATCAATCTACATGGCGCATTTGGCTCTTGGGGACGCACTTCTCCATCCGCACAGTCTCTATTGTGAAAGAAATAATAGCAAAAAGCCTTATTTTATAAAAATGCAAGGGCTTTTTTGCGTGAAAAAAATAAAAAGGAGTTGAAATTTTGAACAACTTATCAAGAATAGCCCAAGTAGACATAAGGCTAGTACGTCCGCCAGTAGACGAGGCGAGTTTTGACCATATGCTACTACTGGGACCTGCACCGACTGGCAACGAAATGCGAGGTATTACCCAGGGGCGGACTGTCCGTCAGGGGCGGACTGTCCGTTCATACGCAAATCTCGAAGAGGTGGCGGCGGCAGGGTATCGAACAATCGGCGAAAACGCCGACCCAATCGGAGCGGCGGCTCGAATTGCATTTTCGCAGTTGCCACGCCCTGCACGGATTTTCGTTGTCAATTATAACATGAGAGAATGTGAAGCAGTGCATCCTGATTTGCCGATGGTGGACTTCCCTGTTTTCGGAGCGGAACATCCAACCTTGGAAATCTCCACAGAAGATTTACCAACAGTCGGCATAAAACCACCAACGCTGGAACTCGGTGAAGCAGACCAGTCTGACACAAACCACCCTGACACAGATTCAGTTAACGAAGTCGAAGAAACCCCTGACATCGAGGATTCCACAGAGAAAACGGAAAGTCCGCCCCAGACGGAAAGTCCGCCCCAGGAAGAGACCCAAGAGGCGGAAGCCCCCACAGCCCCCACCAACCCAGGAGTACCGTTCCGAATAATCCGCACAGGACGCACACTAGTAAACGGCGTATGGCGTGGCGAGTTTAGGCTAGAATTTGAACACGTAGCGACCCCACCAAACCGCCTAGTTTTCCGAGCGTGGACAGCACCTGAAACACCGCCAAATATTGGGGACATTATCCTACCTGGCACTTCGCTAAACAACGACAATCTGCTAGGCGGCAACTGGAACACCCCTACAAATGGGCAAACCTTGACCATTAACGAATGGCCGAATCCCCAAAACCCCAACCCCAACCCTCAAATCATGCTAGAAGTTGACCCCTCGAACAGAATCGTTGCATTTAGCATGGTTTTTCTGCCGCAAACTGGCACGGCAATGCCAAAATTAAGCCTGATAGAGGAAAATCGGCTTGAAAATACGCTAAACTCCGCCCTAACGGAGCAAGGCTGGTACGCTTTGCTCGCCGTGGGTCTGCCGCCTGAATATTTCCCCAAAATAGCACAATGGACGGAAGCACAAAACAAAATTTTCGGCTACACGTTTTTCACAGATACCGACCCTGTCTCCGACCTCTATCAGCGTTCTTTTGGTTTTTGCGGCAAAATTTACGATAACGATACCGCCGAAACCGCCCCTGCCGACAATCATTTTGCCCACGTAGCTGCTACTGCCGCTGGTCTTTCTTATCATGCTGGCACGGAAACTTGGGCACATAAGGACGTTTTCGGCATCGAACCTGAACGCTTGCCAAGCCATTTATCAAGGCTATTGCAAGAGAATGGTAGCAACACGATAACACGCACGGCACGCATTATCCGCACATTTCACGGCAAAACGCGCGGCGGCGAATGGATTGACACTATCCGTTTCAGGGACTGGTTACAGAATAATTTGCAGCTCCGTTTAATTGAGGCGATGACCGCTCTGCCCAAAGTCCACTACACCGATAAAGGTATCGCAATCATACATAATGCCTTAATTGCCGGTCTAAAAAATGCACAGGATTTAGGCGGTATCGCTCCTGACGAATGGACTTCCGAGAATAAATTGCTTCCAGGTTTTACAACAAGCGTACCACGTGCGCGCGACTTGACCAGTATGGAACGACATTCACGAGAACTCCGAGGTGTAACTTTTTCGGCTCGAATCTCAGGTGCAATCCATTTTGTACAAATCAGCGGCACTTTATGGCCTTGATTTAACGTCGCGCATTTGGCTCATGGGGACGTTTTTCTCCATCCGCGCAGTCTCATGGGTCTTGACGGCTAAAATCGCTGTACCTAACGCAAGTCTAATCAATCTACATGGTGCGCGGACGGAGAACAAATCTAACCAAGGGAGGTAGACGTGATGTCAAAGATACATCAATATAGCAGTCGGCACGTAATAATCACGCTAGGAACGCATGAGGCGGCGGATTTTGCGGACGGCTCGTTTGTGAATATCGAGCCGCATGGCGAGGGTGCAAGTAAGATTGTAGGTGCAGACGGCTCGGTGTCCGTGGGAGTTGACCCTGATTGGACGGCAAGCGTGAAAATCACATTTAAGCAGACTTCCGCTAGTGCCAACTGGTGTCAAGAGCGGTACGTAAAAGACCAACGCACAGGCGTTGTTGACTTTTTCCCCATTTTGGTACATGACCTGTCGGGGACGGTACTGTTCCACGCAGAACAAGCATGGGTTGCAAATATGGCACAGAGAGAGTTTTCCAAAGGCTCGCCTGATAACAATATAGAAATCACGATTGAGACAGGCGATGCGACTTGGGAAGTTACCGAAAGGGCATTGTAGGGCGAAAAAATGCGGAAAATAGAAGCAATAGACATTGACGGCATAACATTTGACGGCGTTATCAATCAACAGACGGACTACACCGCCGATGTGCCGAGTTACCCAACAGAAGCAGGTTTTGAGGTTTCGGATGCGATTATCGTTAGACCGCTAACGCTAAATTTGACCTTGATAATCTCCAACAATCCAGTAACTCACAGGGCAATCAACGGACAAAATCCCGCAAGAGTACAAGAAGTTTTGGCACGCTTGCGGGAGTGCTTTTTTAAGCGAGAACCCGTTACTGTTACCACGCAAACCGCCGTTTACAAAATGATGGCAATAGAAAATTTTTCGGACATAATCAGCAAAGATTATGGAGATATGGTGGAACTGCCCATAAGTTTGCGACAGATTGTCAAAGTTGAGCGGCAGACAACTACCATGGAAGTGCAGTTTTTAGGGCCTGCTAATGTGGTTATGGAAAGTCCGCCAACAAATAGTGGCGGAAATAACAGTAACGCAAGCGAAGATAATCAGCCACGTGCAAGTGCTTTGCACGGCTTGGCAAGTAGCTTAGGCATTTTGCGTTGAGGAGGCGGCGAGATGTTACAAATAGAAATTCCGAATATACCTCGTAGCTTAATGCGGATTGTGCTGTCGGGAAAGGCGTATTTGATAGGATTTGAATTTAACGAAACCGCCGACCGCTGGCGGTTTAGCCTGTACACCATGCAACACGAGCCGATTGTGCTAAATCTGCCGATTGTGCCGCATTTTCCGCTGAATTTGCAGGTGGCAGACCCACGAATGCCAAGCGGCGTTTTTGGCGTAAAATCAAACCCGCCTGACGGACGGGCAGGCAAGAATTTTGTTGGCAAAGACGATTTTGCTGACGGCACGGCGAGGTTTTATTATGCGGAGCGATGACCTAAACAATCGGTTTTTGTCAATCGTTAATAGGCATCTAATTAGGAAAAACAGTCAATTAGCAAGGGATATTGATGTTTTGCTTAAGATAATCGAAAAATTGACAGACGAACTATTGACAAAGGTTGGCAAATGTGATATACTTAACATAGATGGCGAAATGGTCAAAGAACCTGGTTTAGGACGTGGCGAATGGATCACCATGCACGGTGCAAGAATCTTTGTCGGCGAAGACAAGAAAATTAAAGCAGGTGCAGAGGGAAAGTTTAACGGTGAAAATGTGGAAGATTTCAAACAGCAAGAAAATGCAAGGGATAGGATAAAGGACGGCACTTATAATTCTAAAGTTGTTCAAGGGCAACAAAACAAACATTTGCAGGGTA
This sequence comes from Turicibacter sp., assembly GCA_009778175.1. Taxonomy (GTDB): domain Bacteria; phylum Bacillota; class Clostridia; order Lachnospirales; family WQUN01; genus WRKH01. Next base: position 2,014 of record WRKH01000288.1, on the reverse strand, counting down.
CTTTTGAATTTCAACAAAAACGGCAGTCTATGAAACAGATAGATACAAATAATGAACCCTCAATTTTGACTGCTAATGCCCAAGAACTGGTAGATAGATATAAAGGAACTGGTAATATTGACCTACCTAAAGGTTCAGATTATCCCAGAGAATATGTGAAAGCCGACAAAGCAATAGGCAAAGCGTGGGTTAAATCTTTGCAAAAATATGTGCCGACAGATAAATTTGTAATATCATATAATAAAAAAGGTACGCATATTTATCCTATAAATCCTAATAATCCAAAGGCATAACGGAGGTGTTATTATGTATTCAGATTTGTATGATTTTTTAGAATTAGCTGCCGATAATGGGCAAAGGGTAGAGGTAAATACAGTAGACGAAGACGTTTTTACAGGTATTTCTGCTTACCAAGACGAAGGATATGATGACGGCATTGGTTGGTCATTTGCTGATGTTAAGGGTGTTTCTTATGGTATTTTACATTTTAGCGATATAGACAAAGTCCGCCTAGAGGGCGAAACCGAATGGGCATGGGAACGCAACCAACTTGACCCGCCTGACCTGTCCGTCCGACAGGCGGGCGGACGGGCAGGCGAACAACCAAAATTAACGCCCCAAACGCACCAAGAATTACAACCAGCCTAATTAACAACAACCACAAAATCAAGCAAAAACCTTTTAACAAGGGCTTTTTTGCTTGCAAATAATCTAAACTGGCCTGCCTGTCGCCTGCCTGACGGCAGTCAGGGCAGACAGGTCAAAATCGACCAGTTTGAAAGGAGGTTCACAATGCAACAATTCCACCGAGAATACAAGCTATCGTTCGGAGCAGGCGAAATCGGCACACTAGTAACCGCCAACAAAAACGGCGATGCCCTGCGAATATCATTCAATGTCCAAAAAAACGACGACGAGCAACCCGACACAGCCAAAATCAGCCTATGGAACTTATCCCCACAAAATATAGCAACCCTAAACGAAGACGATTGCGTTGTTACCTTGCACGCTGGCTATCGCGGCGAGTTTCTACCCATGATTTTCAAAGGAATAGTAACCTACACCGAAACCATCGATGACGAATCCGATCACGAAACCTACTTCGAAGCCCAAGATTGCCGAGTAGAATTGCGAGACACCTACGTAAGCCTATCATATGCCGAAACCGTAAACACACGCCAAATAATAATCGATATTGCCGCCCAAATGGGGCTTGCCCCAAACATCAGCCACAATGCCGAGTTTCACGATATTCCCAAAGGATATAGCTACATTGGGCCAGCAAGAATGGCGTTAGATTCAGCCTGTGCATCGTCCGCATTGCGTTGGAAAGCCGAAACCGACCAAAGTGGCGGAATTTTGCACATCAAAAAAAATCGTGATTCTTCCAAGCAAGAAGTTTACGTACTTTCCGCCGAAAGTGGACTAATTGGCACACCAAAAAAAATAACCTACGGCGGCGATACCGAGGGAACGGCAATGCAAACAGGTTGGGAGGTTGAGTATTTTTTGAACGGCGAAATTGGAATCTCCGATTTTGTCAAACTGGACAGCCGCAAAGTTAGCGGCTATTTTCGTGTGAAAACCATCGACATGACAGGCGACAACATCGAGGGCGATTGGCTGTGTAAGGCAACTTTACTAGAAAATTAAAGGAGAATTAAATATGAAAATTGTAAAATATGGGAACATTCCAACACCGAACAACTTTCGCTTTGAATGCGATTATTGTGGTTGTGTATGGGAGTGTGAAGAAAACGAAGTAAAATCGAGCTATCAATACAACGAGAGATGGATATATTGCAAATGTCCAACTTGCGACCGCAGTAATAATCCCCTGCCAGTGGGCAAATAATAATGGAGGGATTTTATGATTCCAAGTGCAACGCATTTTTTTAAAGATTATATGCGAGAATTTTCGCAAGATGTCCACACAATGATTCCAGGCGAAATTATAGCTTGGGATGCCGCCAAAAACGAGGCAAGCATAAAGCCGTTTGCAAGCTACCGCAAG